>NZ_JBEZDL010000021.1:100061-226058 GCF_040648295.1 Amycolatopsis sp. NPDC049159 | reverse complement strand
GGAAAACATCTACGGCCGGTCCACCAACGGCACGCTGACCCACTGGTACTGGAACACCGACATGGGCGCCCCCGACATCGAAAACTGGGGCCGGTAACGAGAAAGCGGGCCGTTCACGAAAACGTGAACGGCCCGCTCCGGCTCAGCCGGTCAGAGGAACACGGCCTGGGCCGCGCTGAACGTCCCGTTGCTGTTCCACTTGCCGCCGCGGTCCTCGAGGGCGCCGTTCTGGGCGGTGTGCCAGTAGAACAGGCCGGTGTTCGAGTTCCCGTAGTCGTAGCTGGCGATCACGTCGGCCCGGCCGTCACCGTCGATGTCCGGCGCGGTCCACTGCGACTTGGCCCACGACCAGGTCCCCGCACCGCTGTCCCACTTGGTGACCGGGGCGTCGAACCCGTCGCCCGTCGCGTGCCAGGTCGAGAACGTGGTGTCGGCGTTGCCGTTGTCGTAGGCCGCGCCGATGTCGATGCGGCCGTCACCGTCGAAGTCGCCGGTCACGAACCGCGCCTTGGCCGGGGTGAAGGTCAGGCCGTTCCACTTCACGCCCTTGTCGTCGAACTTGCCGGCCGCGTTCGCGGTCCAGAGGAACAGGTTCGCCGAGTTGTTGCGGTAGTCGTAGAACGACGCGAGGTCGGCGCGGCCGTCCCCGGTGAAGTCGCCCGCCACCCACGTCGACTGGGCGATGTTCCACACCCCGGCGGCGGTGGTCCACTGGGTCACCGGGGCGTCGATCCCGGTCGCCGTGGCGTGCCAGGTGAGGAACGACATGCTGGCGTTGCCGTTGTCGTAGGCGGCACCGATGTCGGTGCGGCCGTCACCGTCGAAGTCGCCGGCCACGAACCGCGCCTTGCTCGGCGAGAAGTTCGCGCTGTCCCACTTGACACCCTGCGCGTCGAACCCGCCGGCGGCGTTGGCGTACCAGAGCCAGATGGTCGAGCTGTTGTTGAGGTAGTCGTAGACCATCGCGAAGTCGCTGCGGCCGTCGCCGTTGAAGTCACCGGACAGCCAGCGCGCCTGGGCGGCGTTCACCGCGCCGTTCCCGCTGTCCCACTTGAGCGCGGGAGTGCCGAGGATCGGGGATTCGGCCGAACCCGGGCCGAGCGAAGGCCAGACGTAGAGACCGGTCCGCGCGTTCTTGAAGTCGTACACCGCGCCGACGTCTTCGAGGCCGTCACCGGTGAAGTCGGTGCCCTTGGACAGCGGCGTCGTGGCGGAGACGACCGCCGTCGGCGCGCTGGCCGGGCCGGCCGCCGGGGTGGCGACGACGCGGTAGTACCGCGTCTGCTTGGCCGGCAACTGCGGCTGGGTGAACGACAGCGAAGACGTCGTGGTGAGCCGGTGGGCCGCGTCGACCGGGACGTCCGCGGTCGTCGAACCGTAGACGGCGTAGCTGGCGTTGTCCGCCGCAGGCAACCCGTTCCAGCTCACGACGATCGTGTGCCCGACGCCCTTCGCCACGGGCGCGAGCACGGTCTGCCGGATCCAGGACACGACGTCGTCGGTCCGGGCCGCGGTGCTGCCCTGCCTGGTCTCGGTCTCGCCGAAGCAGCCGTGCTGCCAGGAAGCGCTGCTGACGCCGACCAGTTCGGCGCGGCCGGAGACCTCGCGGAACGCCGGTCCCCCGGCGTCACCGCGGCAGGTGTCCGCGCCGGCGTCCCCGGTGAGGCTCGCCGTGGTGGCGGTGTTCGCCCCGGCGGTGAAGACCGCGCTGTGCAGCTTGTCGGGCACCCACTCGGTGTCGGTGCGGCCGAACCCGGCGACCCGCAGCTTTTCCCCCGCCGCGGGCGCGGTGGCCGACAGCGAAATCGGGACGACGTCGGTGATCGGGGCGGCGAGCCGGGCCAGCGCGAGGTCGCGCCCGGCGGCGAGCACCAGCCCGGTGACCGCGGCGGAGTGGCCGGCGGACCCGGTGAGGTCGGTCCGCCCGACGACGGCCGTGGTCGCTTTCGCCGGCGCCCCGCCCTGCGGGTTCTCCGGGAAGCAGCTGGCGGCCGTGGCGACCCAGTCGGGCGCGACGAGCACGCCGCTGCAGGCCCGGCCGTCCATGGTGAGCTTGGCGGTGAAGCCGTAGGTCCCGTCGGCGGCGACCGAGCTGTGCGACACCGCCGACGCCGGAACGGCGGCGAGCAGCCCGGTCACCAGCAGCACACCGCCGATCGCGGTTCTTCCCGCTGTTCGTGTGCGATCCACCAGAGTTCCCCCTCTTAAGTTTCGCGAAGCAGTTCCCGCCCCTCGGGGCTCATCGCGAAAGATAGACAGTTTTTTACCACACCAGCCGGTGACACATGTCACATTTTGACTATCAGGTGGTCAAGTAACATCCGTACCTGAATTCAGGGGAGGACATTCGTGAAATCTGTCAATAGTGCATTCGGCGCAGTCGTTCTGACCGCCGCCGCGCTCGTCGGCGGCCCCACCGTGGCCACCGCGGCCGCCGACGACACACCCCCGCCCATCGTCGAGGACTACGACTACCCGGGCGCCGACCAGATCTTCGCCGAGCACGGGATCCGCCTGCTCAAGGGCGACGGCCACATCCTGTTCACCGACTGCGCCACCAGCGGGAACCGCATCGAGGTGTGGAGCCGCACGAACGACGCGACGTTCTGCTTCCACGTCACGGCGAACAAGGGCTACCTGAGCCTCGACCTCGCCAAGGTCTACCTCATCAAGGCCGACGACCACTCCCTCAAAGCGACGATGCTCGTGAAGGGCACTCCGAAGGTGGTCGACATCGAAAAGAACTCGTGGACTTCGGTCGGCGAAGGAGCGGACCCCCAGAACGGGCCTTCGTCGCTCCTGGAACTCAATTCCGGCCCGGCCTGATCGCATTCTCACGGGCGGCTCACCGGTCAGGGACCGGTGAGCCGCCTTATTGCTGCCGAAAAGTTCCGATCGGACAGTTCGGTCATCTTCTCGAAGAATTCGAGCCCCCCGGTGACGATGGCTGAAAGCAACTCCTCTTCACCGGCGACCGAAGTGCGGCGGAAGTCCTTCCCGGCCACCGTGATCCGAAGCAGTTTCCGCGGGACCGGCTCGAGCGAAATGTCGATCGACTGGTCCGGGAACGACGTCACGGCTCGCCCGTCCCGGCGGTAGTCGCCGACGAGCTGAGCCACGAAGATCCACAACAGCTCGATGGTCGAGTACAGGTCTTCGTCGAGCAGGGCGACCCCGTTGACGGTCAACAGGATCGCGCCGCCCGGATCGTCGACCCGCCGTTTCGGCGGCAACTCGGTGCAGTCGAGAACGTCGACGAAGCAGAAATCCCGCTGCCCGACGTCGAGTACGGTCCGTACCCGCTCCACCGTGCCCATCACACCTCTTACTTCGGGTAGAACTGCACGACCTTGCCACCGTCGACCGTACCTCGGTAGGTCACGCCGTTGACGAGGCCTTCGATCTTGGTACTGGCGTTGGTACCGCCGTTCGCGATGATCTTCGCTTGGTTCTGGGTGAGCACCTGGCGGATCGCGTCCTCGATGTCCGGGATGGTCATCCGCGTGTCGAAGAAGCTCTGATCTTTCTTGAAGCTGCCGTCCCAGTACTTCGGGTGGTGTCGTTCGAGGATGTGCTTGAGGTAATCCTGGTTCAGCCTCGCCTCTTGACCGCCGACCTGGAACGCCTTGCTCGTCCAGCCCGACAACACACCCAATGAGCGCCCGGGAAGCACCCCGATCTTGTCGGCGACCACCCCGGCCGCGCGAAGCTTCAGCATCCGTTGCAGCAGCCGGCCGAACGGCTTCCCGATGCCCGCTTCCTTCTTGACCAGCAAGAAGCCGGTGAGGGACTTGAGCTGGTTCTTCAGCTCCGCGCTGCACGCACCGCCCTTGTTGCAGTACTCCCGCAGCAACAGGTCCGAAAACTCGCCTCCGACGGCATCCGCGCTGTCGTACTCGTCGCCGTGCTCGGTGATCCACGAGTCGAAGTTGCGCCCGATCGCCTCGCACGCCGACAGCCCGTAGTCCGCGAACGGCAGCACCAGCCCGTTGACCAGGCAGGTGCCGTCGGTGAACAGCACCATCACGCCGTTCTCGAACTCGGCGACCCGGAAACGCTGCGGTGGTCCGTTCAGCTGCTCGTTGTTGTGCGTCCGCAGGAACGCCTCGACCGCTTCGGCCGCGGCGTCCGCGGCCTCCGACGCGCTCTTGCCTGCGTCTGCGGCTGCCCTCCGGGCGTCTTCGGCCTCGCTCGCGGCCCACTGGGCCATCGAGCGGGCGACCGCCGCCGAGTGCGCTGCCTTCGCCGCGGAGTCCGCCGCCCGGGCTGCGGCCTGCTGGGCCGTCGCCGCCGCCTGACGCGCCTGCTTCGCGGACAGTGCCGCCTGCTCCGCCGATGCCTGCGCCGAAGCGGCGGACGCCTTGGCCTGGTTCGCGTAGTTGCCTGCATCGGTGGCCGACTGGCGGGCCTGCGCCGCGTACCCGGCGGCCTCGTCGGCCGCGTGGCGGGCGGTCGCCGCCGCTGCCGCCGCCCACGACGCCGACTCTCGCGCCGAGGCCGCGGAGGCCGCCGCTTCGGAGACGTAACGCTGGACGACCGCGACGTGTGCGGCGGTGTCCTGGTCCCGGCGCTGCGCCTGGGCCTTGCCGACCTGCAGGAACTCGCGCAGCTCGTCGTCCGGGCCGGCGAGGGTGATCTGCGCCGCCGCCTTCACCTCGGCTCCGCCGGTCGCCAGCGCCTGCGCGACGGCGATGCGGTCGTCCTTCTTCGCGGCGGAGAACTGGCCGGTGCGCAGGAACGCCCGCCGGTCGGCGGCCGAGCCGTCGAGCGCGGCCTGCGCCGCCTCCTTCGTGGCCGGGCCGCCCGCGGCGAGCAGCTGCGCGATCGCCGTGCGCTCGTCGTGCTCCTTGCCTTCGTACGGCTGGGTCTTCAGGAATTCGTTGACCTGGACGTCGGTCCCGCCCAACGCGGCGAGCGCGGCCTGCGCCAGCGCGGTGTTCTCGCTCTGGGCGAGGTGGCCGACCCGCGCGCGGTCGTCCTGGTAGGCCGCCGCGGTCAGACCGCCGGTGACGTACTCGACGACGTCGTCGTCGGAGCCGCCGAGCACCGCTTCGGCACGGGACCGGCTGATCGGCCCGGCCGCCGCGAGCTGCTTGACGGCGATCTTGCGGCCGTCGGTGATCACGGTCGTGCGGGGCGCGCCGGGTGCCGCGGCTTCGGCGAGCAAGCGCTTCGCCTCGGCGTCCATCCGGTCGGATTCCGGGGTGTCCCAGAGGGTTTCGGCCGGAATGGTCTCGGTTTCGGTGCGCAGGGCCTGGGCGAGCTCGACCGCTTCCTCGGTTTCCGTCGCCAGGCGCTCGGCCTCCGCCTGGCGGGCCACCTCCTGGGTCCGGCTCGCCTGCGCGGCCGCCGCTGTCGCCGCATCGGCGGCTTCCTTGGCGGCGCGGGCGTGCGCTTCCGATTCCGTCGCCGCCTTGTCGGCTTCCCCGGCGTGCGCGGCCGCCTCGTCCGCGGCCGCGGCGGCCGCTTCGGCGTGCGTGGCCGCGCTGAGGGCGGCCGTTCGCGCTTCCTGCGCGGCCGATGCGGCTTCGGCGGCCAGCGCACCGGCCGCGTTCGCGGCACGGGTGGCCCGCCCCGCCGCTCGCTTGGCGTCGGCCGCGGCCTTCTTGGCCCGCTCGGCCTGCGCACCGGCCGCGGCGGACTGGTTGGCGGCCGCGCCGGCCGCATCACCCGCCTTCTGGGCGTTCGCGGCGGCCGAAGACGCTGCCTGCACCGCGGCGCCCGCGGCACGGGCCGCGTCGCCGACCGCCGCCGCGGCGTCCGCCGCGAGCCGGGCGCTGGCCGCCGCCTGACGAGCCCCGATGGCCGCCTTGCGCGCGTCGTCCGCCTTGCCGGCGTCGGTCCGGGCGTCCGCCGCCGCGCGCTGCGCCGCACCTGCGGCCCGACCGGCGAGCACCGCCGCCACGGCCGCGCGCTGGGCGGCGGTGGCCGCGACCTTGGCCGCCTGCGTCGCATCGTTGGCCGCGCCGATGGCCTCCCGCGCGGCCGCGGCGGCCCGCGTCGCGGCGTCGGCCGCCCGGCCCGCCGCGTTGGCCGCCTTGACCGAGTCGTCCTTGGCCGCGGCCGTCTCCGCCGCCGCCGTTTCGGCAGCTTGGCGAGCCAGGTCGGCGGCCTGGACCGCCCGCTCCGACGCCTGCTTCGCGAGCGTCGTTTCGGTCGCCGCGCGCTCGCTTTCCTCCTTGGCCGCCGCCGCGAGGCCGGCCACGGTCGCGACTTCGCCGTCCCGCTCCCGGGCCGCGTACTGGCCGGTCTCGAGGAATTCCTGCAGCTCTTCGCGCGTGCCGGACAACGCGATCTGCGCGGCACGCTTCACTTCCGCCCCGCCGACCGCGAGGATCTGCGCGGCCAGCACGCGCTCGTCGTGCGCCAGCGCCGTGTCGTGGCCCGACAGCACGAACCGCGAGAGGTCCGCGACGGTGCCGTTCAACGCCGCCTGGGCCGCTTCCTTCACGCCGGGGCCGCCGACGGCCATCAGCTGCGCGATCCGGACCCGCGTGTCCTGTTCCCACGGCGCGCGGATGCCGGTGGTGAGGAAGGCCTTGATCTCCTCGGGGGTGCCGGACAGCGCGGCCTGCGCGGCCGTCTTCAGCGCCGGTCCCGCGGTGGCCAGCAGCTGCGCCACCTGCACCCGGTCGTCCTGCGCGGTGGTGCTCGCGAGGCCGGTGGACAGGAACTGCCGGACGGCGTCGTCGGTCCCGGCCAGCGCGGCCACGGCCGCTTCCTTGACACCGGGGCCACCGGTGCGCCACGCCGCGACGGTCCGGGCCCGGTCGGTCAGGACCGCCGGGGGGTCGTCGGGGTCGGCGGCGAGCGCCGGTGGCGAGACGAGCCCCGCCAGCAACGAAAAGAGGAACACGACGATCGCCGTGTTCCTCCAGAGCCCGATTCCCCGTCTCGACGACGATCTCGGCTTCATCGCGGTCCATCCCCCCGGTCGGCGAACGTCGTTCGCCCGGGGAAAACGGTGCCACCGAAGGGGACCGTGCAGCCGCTACGGCATCCCTCCCCGGACGCCGCGATGGACATTAAGCGCGCATCAGCCGCAGGTCAATGATTCTTTACCCGTGGCACCGGGTTCCGGGTGATCTTCCGTCGATCGGCCTAGAGCACCCGGCGGCCCGAAAGCGCGCGGCCCAGCGTCAGCTCGTCGGCGAACTCGAGGTCGCCGCCCATCGGGAGACCCGAGGCGAGTCTCGTCACCGACAGGCCGGGGAAGTCGCGCAGCATCCGGACGAGGTACGTCGCCGTGGCCTCGCCCTCGGTGTTGGGGTCGGTCGCGATGATGATTTCGCTGATGTCGTGCTCGCCGAGCCGCTTGAGCAGCTCGCGCATCCGCAACTGCTCCGGGCCGATGCCCGACAACGGGTCGAGCGCGCCGCCCAGGACGTGGTAGCGGCCCTTGAACTCGCGCGTGCGCTCGACGGCCAGGACGTCCTTCGGCTCCTCGACCACGCAGATGACCGTGAGGTCGCGGCGCTCGTCGCGGCAGATGCGGCAGGTCGGCTGCTCGGAGACGTTGCCGCAGATCTCGCAGAACTGCACGCCTTCCTTGACCTTGCCGAGGACGTCCTGCAGCCGCGAGATGTCCGCCGGGTCCGCGGCCAGCAGGTGGAACGCGATCCGCTGGGCGCTCTTCGGCCCGACCCCGGGCAGCCGCCCGAGCTCGTCGATCAGGTCCTGGACGACACCTTCGTACAAGTTCGTCAGCCGCCGAAGCCGAGGGCGCCGAGGTCCGGCATGCCGCCACCGCCACCGAGGCCGCCGGCCAGCGGGCCGAGCTTCTGCTCGGTGAGCTTCTGCGCGCTCGCCGACGCGTCGCGGACCGCCGCCACGATCAGGTCGGACAGCGTCTCGACGTCGTCCGGGTCGACCACCTTCGGGTCGATCTGCAGGTTCTTCAGCTGGCTGTCACCGGAGACGGTCGCGGTGACCAGCCCGCCACCGGCCGTGCCGGTGACCTCGGTGTTGGCGAGCTCCTCCTGGGCCTCGACGAGCTTCTGCTGCATCTGCTGGGCCTGCTGCATCAGCTGGGAAATGTCGAAACCGCCGCCGGGTTGCACCATGATCGCACTCGGTCCTCTCTGCACGCCTGTGTCCCCACCAGGGTAGTCGCGCCACGCGGGGCGCCGGGCTGTGGCACCGTGGTCGCCGTGCGACGCGCGATTGCCCCACCCCTGCTGGCCGGTGCCCTGCTGCTCACCGGCTGCTCCGACGGCACCCCGGCGGCCCCGGCACCCGCTCCCGTCACCACGCGGACGGTCACGCCGACGCCGACGACGGTGACCCCACCGCCCCCGCCGTCCACCTCGGCGCCGTCTTCGGTGGTGGCCCCCGCGCCGGGGAAGGTCGTCGTGCTCGACCCGGGGCACAACGGCGGCAACGCGTCCCACCCGGCGGAGATCAACCGCCCGGTGCCCGCCGGGCGCGGCCAGACCAAGCCGTGCAACACCACCGGCACCGCGACCAACGCGGGCTACCCGGAGCACGCGTTCACGTTCGACGTCGCCCACCGGGTCGGGGATGCGTTGGCGGCCAAGGGGATCCGGGTCGTCTACACGCGACAGGACGACACGGGCGTCGGCCCCTGCGTCGACCGCCGCGCGGCGATCGGCAACGAGGCGAACGCGGACGCCGTCGTCTCGATCCACGCCGACGGCTCGACGGCGGCCGGCGCGAACGGCTTCCACGTCGCGTATTCGTCCCCGCCGTTGAACGAGTCACAGGGCCCGCCCTCCCTCCGGCTGGCGGAGGTCCTGCGCGACACGATGCGCACGGGCGGCTTCAGCACGGCGAACTACATCGGCGGCAACGGCCTGTCGGCCCGCGGGGACCTGGGCGGCTTGAACCTCTCCACCCGCCCGGCCGCCCTGGTGGAGTGCGGCAACATGCGCAACGCGGCGGAAGCGGCCCGGATGACGAGCGCGGCGGGGCGTCAGCAGTTCGCCGCCTCGATCGCCGCGGCGATCGAGGCTTACCTGGCTTCCTGAGCCGCCACGACGGCTTCGCCGTGGTCGGTGGCCACCGGGTGAGGACACCGATGGGCTCGACGAGCGTCCGGCCGAGGCCGGTCAGCGAGTACTCGACCCGCGGCTCAGCGCGAACACGACCGCCTGCCTGATGGCGATGATCTCGATCGTCAGGCAGGCCGGGCAGGTGGCGAGGAAGACGTTCCGCGCCCTAGCGTCGAGGGCATGAACTCCCCGAAAGCAGCCACCGCTGGTCTGGGCCAGCCGGGAGGGGGACGAGATCGTGATGGGCATGGAGGGGCGCCGGCCCAAGGTGCGCAACATCCGCCGCGACCCGCGGGCTGCCGCAGTACCTGCTGGTCCGCGGGACGGCCCGGATCGAGGGACCGGACATCGCCGACGAGTTCACGGCGCTGATGGACCGCCAGGCGCAGCGCTGCCTCGGGGTCGAGAAGTACCTGCTCGGCAACCAGGGCTCGCCGACGGCGGTGATCGTGCGGATCACCGCCGACCGCGTCACCGGGATCGGTCCCTGGGCGTCCTGACGGCGGTCAGTCCAGCGGGCGGGCGCCGAGGTGGTCGGAGATGAGCTTGCGGGCCAGCTCGTCCGGGTCCTGGTCCGGCGGCGGTGGGGGCGGCGGCGGGGCCGGGCTGGCGTCCTCGTTGTAGAGGTCCTCGTCGTCCTCGTCGACCGGTTCCGGGGGCAGCGGGATGTCCGGTTCGCTCGTCGCGACCTTGGGCCGCACGGGCGGCGGCGGGGTCGCGGGCCGGGCCGGGGCCGCGGCGGCGGGCGGAGCGGCCGTTGCCGCGGACTGGCGGGTGAACGAGCGCTCCGGAGCCGGTGCCGCCTGCTGGGCGCGGGCGGCGGGGGTCGCCGGGGCGTTGCCGTGGATGCAGCGGACCTGCCAGTCGCCGCCCAGGACGTCGGACAGCGCGCCGGCGATCTTGCGCGCGTTGTCCTGGTCGGAGAGGCGGCGGGACAGGGGCTCGGACTTGTGCGTGAGCGTGAGGGCGTGCCCCTCGACGCTCGCCACCGTGGCCTGCGTCAGCATCGCTTCGAGGCTGCGCCCGCCGGTGAACTTGCGCAACGCGGTCATGAGCTGCGGCCAGATGTTCCGGATCGCGGCGGCGTCCATCGCGCCGTCCGCCGCAGGAGCGGGTGCGGCGGGTGCGGCAGCCACGGCGGACGCGGGTGCCGCAGGAGCGGGCGCGGCGGGTGCGGGCGTGCCGCCGCCGGGGGTGCGCGGGGTGCTCCAGCCGCCATCGGAAGGCGGCGCGGCCGGAGTGCCGGACGCGGCGGGGGCGGGGGTGCCGCTCTCCGCGGACTGAGGGCCGGCCGCCGAAGCTGCGGCAGCCGAAGTCACGGCACCAGCGCCCGCCGAAGCAGCGGCACTGCCGGCCGAAGCAGCCGGAGGCGCGGCCGACGGCGCGGGCTCAGCCGCCTCCGCCACCGGCGCCGGCCCGGCCGAAGCCGCGCGCTGCGAAGGACGGGAGAACTTCCCCTCCGCCGTCGCCCGCATCGGCGGCTCGACGCCGCCCTCGACCGGGGCGGCCGGAGCCGTCGCGCGGCGCTCCAGCCGTTCGATGCGGGCCAGCAGCGCCTTCTCCGCGTCCGTCACCGACGGCAGCAGCATCCGGGCGGCCAGCAACTCCAGCACGAGCCGCGGAGAAGTCGCGCCCCGCATCTCCAGGAGTCCATTGTGGACGATGTCCGCATAACGCGACAGCGTCCCCAGGCCGATCCGCTCGGCCTGCGCCACCATCCGCGTGAGTTCCTCCTCCGGCGCGGACACCAGCCCGCCCGCGGAATCCGGGACCGCGCGCAGCAGCACCAGGTCACGAAGCCGGTCGAGCAGGTCCGTGGCGAACCGGCGCGGGTCGTGGCCGGCTTCGGCGAGCTTCTCGACCGTGCCGAACACCGTCGCCGCGTCCTCGGTCGCCAGCGCGTCCACCATGTCGTCGATCAGCGCGACGTCGGTGACGCCCAGCAGTGCCACTGCCCGGCTGTACGAAACGCCTTCGGGCCCGGCGCCGGCGAGCAGCTGGTCGAGCACCGACTGCGTGTCACGCGCCGACCCGCCGCCCGCGCGGATGACCAGCGGGTACACCGACGGCTCGACCTCGACGCCCTCCGCGGCGATGTTGCGCTCCAGCAGCGCGCGCATCGAGCTCGGCGGGATCAGCCGGAACGGGTAGTGGTGCGTGCGCGAGCGGATGGTGGTGAGCACCTTGTCCGGCTCGGTGGTGGCGAAGATGAAGATGACGTGTTCCGGCGGCTCTTCCACGATCTTCAGCAGAGCGTTGAAGCCCTGCGTGGTGACCATGTGCGCCTCGTCGATGATGAACACGCGGTAGCGCGACTCGGCCGGCGCGTAGAACGCCTTGTCCCGCAGCTCGCGGGCGTCGTCGACACCACCGTGGCTCGCCGCGTCCAGCTCCGTGACGTCGACGCTGCCCGACCCCTCGGGCGCGAGCGCCTTGCAGGAGTTGCACTTCCCGCACGGGTCCGGGGTGGGGCCTTCGACGCAGTTCAGCGAGCGCGCCATGATGCGCGCGCTCGACGTCTTGCCGCAGCCGCGCGGACCGGAGAAGAGGTAGGCGTGGTTGATCCGCCCGGCGGACAACGCCGTGCGGAGGGGATCGGTCACATGCTCCTGACCGACGACCTCGGCGAAGGTCGCCGGACGGTACTTGCGGTACAGCGCGAGAGCCACGCCGCGAGACTACCGCCAGGGTCCGACAACCTTCGCCGTGCGGTCAGGGCAGCTGCGCCAGGAGCGCGTTCACCTTGGCGACGTGCTCCGCGGTGAAGGCGTCACGCGCCCGCGCCTTCGCCAGCCCGCCGTCCAGGTACGGCTGCAGGAACGAGTCCGGGCCGTCGAGGACGCCCTGCGCGACGGCCTCGACCTCGGGGCCCTCGGACAACGTCCGGGTCGCGTAGACGCGCAGGTCGATCAGGTGCGCGACGTACTGCCCGTGGGCGAGGAACTCGCGGACGTCGGCGACGGTACCGTCCAGCGCCTTCTGCGCCGCCGGCTTCGTCGACGGGCCACCGGCCGCCATGATCTGGTTCACCTCGACGCGGTCGTCGGTGTCGCGGCCCGGATAGTCGCCGGTGCGCAGCAGCGCGGCGACGCCGGCGTACGGCCCGGCGAGCGCGTCACGGGCGGCCTGCCGCAGCCCGGGGCGGGCCTTCGGATCGGCCGCGATCGCCGCCACGGCGGCGCGGTCGTCGGTCTCCTGCGCGGCCGCGAGCCCGCCGCGCACGAAAGTGACGACGTCGTCGTCGGAACCGCTCAGCGCGACGCGGGCCGCGTTCTTGACGGCGGCGCCGCCGTGCCGCAGCAGGTAGGCCGACGCACGACGGCCGTTCGGCACGGTCAGCGCCGGGTCGGCCGCGTCGGTGAGCAGCTTGTCGTTGTCGGCTTCGGCCTGCGCCGCGCGGGCGGCGGCGTCGCGGGCCTGCTGCTCGGCGTCGGCGGCCGCACCGGCCGCGACCTGCGCGTCGTGCTGGGCCTGGGCCCGCTGGCCGGCGAGCCGGTCGGTGTTCGCCTGGCGCGCGTCCGAGGCGATGGTCGTGGCCCGGCTCTTGGCCAGCTGGACGCCGATCGCGCTGTGGTTGGCCGCGGCGGCCTTGCCGTAGTCGACCTGCGCCTGGAGCGCGGCGAGTTCGGCGTCCCCGTTCGCGGCGACCTGGCGCCACAGCGAGAGGAAGTACCGGACGTCGTCCGGGGTGCCGTCGAGCGCGGTCTGCGCGGCGGCCTGGACCTCGGGACCGCCGGCGGCGAGCGCCTGGTTGGCGGTGATCCGCTCGTCGGTGTCGCGCGCCTGCTGCAGGCCGGTCTCGAGGAACGCGCGGACGTCGGCGGGCGTGCCGTCGAGGGCCTTCTGGGCCCGGGCGTTGACGGTCGGGCCGCCGGCGCTCATGGCCTGGCCGACCGCGATCCGGTCGTCCGCGATCCGCGCCTGGGGCAGCCCGGTGGCGAGGAAGGCCCGGATGTCCTCGACGGTGCCGTCCAGCGCCTGCTGCGCGGCGCGCTTGGTGACCGGGCCGCCGCTCGCCATGGCCTGGTTGACCAGGACGCGGTCGTCGTCGTTCTTCGCCCGGAACTGGCCGGTGGCCAGGAAGGTCTGCAGGTCGGCGGGTGAGCCGAGCAAGGCCGCTTCGGCGGCTCGGCTGACGCCGGGTCCGCCGGTCTCCAGCAGCGAGACGGCCTGGGCCCGGTCGGGCAGGACGTCCGCGGCGGCCGGCGTCGCCCAGGCGACGGCGGCGAGTGCCACAGTGGCGATTACTGCGTTCGCACGCAAGAAAAACCCCCTCGATCGATGATCGTTCCGCTCACTTATCGCCGGGCCGGGCGGAATGTTTCCGATAACCTCCGGGTTCGTGAGTCGTTCGCGGAAGACCGGGCCGGTGCCCGGGCGGTACCCGGTGCGGTTCGGGACCGCGGAGCTGGTCCGGGACGCCGACCGGGGCAACGCGTGGCTGCTGTCGGTGGACGGCGTCGCGCAGTCCTACGTCGACCTCGACGACCCGGCCGACCTGGAGTTCGACTACGTCCGCCGGTTCGGGGACGTGGTGGACCTGCTGCCGCCGGGGCCCGTCGACGCGCTGCACATCGGCGGCGCGGCGTGCACGCTGCCGCGCTACGTGGCGGCGACGCGCCCGGGCTCGCGGCAGCTGGTGTTCGACGCCGACGGCGAGCTGGTCGACCTGGTCCGCGCCCAGCTGGGCCTGCGGCTCCCGGGCCTGCGCGTCCGGATCACCGACGGCCGCACGGGCCTGGCGACCCGCCGCGAGGACACGGCGGACCTGGTGGTGGTCGACGCGTTCGAGCGCGCGAAGCTGGCGGGCGGCCTGGCCACGCTGGAGGCGACCCGCGCGATCGCCGGCATCCTCCGCCCCCCGGGCACGTACCTGGCGAACATCACGGACGGCTCGGGCCTGCCGTTCGCCCGCCGCTTCCTGGCGACGCTGCTGGCGGTCTTCCCGGAGGTCCTGGTGCTGGCGGACCCGGCGGTCCTGAAGGGCCGCCGCTTCGGCAACCTGGTCTTCGCGGCCTCGGCTTCGGCACTGCCGACAGCGGAGCTCGAGCGCCGAACGGCCTCGGCGGCGTTCCCGGCGAGGTGCGTCCACGGCCCGGAGCTGCACAAACTGGCAGGCCGAGCAGCGGTGATCACGGACGCGGACACCCCACCGCCCCCAAAACCCCCGGACGACGTCCTGGGCCTGTTCTAGGGCGCCCGCTACACCCCGCTCACGCCCGCTCACGCCCGCTCTCACTCGCGGGGGATGCCACGGCAGACCCCCCAACCGGCGCACAAGGCACCGTGGGGGTCCGGGGGCTCGGCCCCCGGGCAAAAGGACGAAGTGAAGGCCCGGCGAGGGGGCGAAGCCCCGAGAGCCGGAGCCGAAAAAAAGGGGACCCCGCGCACCCGTCAGAGCCTGCTTATCCTTGCTGCCTTCCGGCCCTGGGGAGGTTCACAGGGTGGACGCCGCGCGGGGTCCGTGGATCAGTCTAGCGGAAGCCCCTCACGCGCCCGCGCCCGCCTGGGCTCGGGCCTTCTTGAACGTGTTGTGCAGCACCGCGAGCAGCGCGTCCCGCACCGAAAGCTTCTGCCGTGCGTCGAACGTGATCAGGGGGACGTCGTCGCCGACCGCGAGGGCCCAGCGGATGTCCTCCAGGTTGTGGCCGAGCGATCCGTTGAACATGTTCACCCCCACCACGAACGGCAGGCCGGCCTTCTCGAAGTAGTCGACCGCCGGGTAGCAGTCGTCCATGCGGCGGGTGTCCACGATCACCAGTGCGCCCAGCGCGCCGTGGACCAGGTCCTGCCACATGAAGCCGAAGCGGTCCTGGCCGGGGGTGCCGAACAGGTACAGCTTGACCTCGTCGTCGATCGTGATGCAGCCGAAGTCCAGCGCGACCGTCGTGGTGGTCTTGGCCGGGACGTGGCCGGTGCGGTCCACCGAAGCCGCCACCGAGGTGATCGCCGCCTCGGTCGTCAGCGGCTTGATCTCCGAGATGGCGCCGACCGCGGTCGTCTTGCCGACGCCGAAGCCGCCCGCGATGACGATCTTGACCGGGGCCGGCGGGCGGGCCGCCGGTTCAGTGAATGGCTTCGAGTCCACGAATGACCCTTTCGATCATGCCGAGGTCGTGCTTGTTGTGGTTGCCCGGGCGCCGGACGACGACGTACCCCAGCTCGGCGAGGTCGGCCACCAGCACGCGGGCGACGCCGATGTGGAGGCCGAGCATGGCGGCCACCTCGGCGACCGACATCGTGCTCCGGCAGAGGGAAACGATTTCCTGCCGCTCGAACGTGAGCTTCGGGTGCGAGGCCGCGCCCAGGCGGGACGTCATGACCTGCGCCTCGATCTCGAGGGTCTGGTCCACCGGCTGCGCCCGCCCCGAGGTCATCAGGTACGGCCGCAGCAGCGAGATGTCCGGCTCTTCGGCCATCACGCACCCACGGTGTTCTTGAGCTCCTCGATCAGGCCCGGCGTGAGGACTTCGGTGGCGCGGTTGGCGAACATCGCCATCTCGTAGGCGATCGTGCCGAGGCTGGCCTGCTTGTTGGCGAGGACGCCGAGCGAGCAGCCGATGCTGATGGTGCAGACCAGCAGGTAGCCGTGCTCCAGTTCGATGATCACCTTGTCCGGCGAGCCGAGCGGGTGGCTTTCGGAGACGCCGTGCGCGAGGCCGAGCATGGCGGAGGAGATCGCGGCGAGGCGGTCGGCGTTGGAGCGCTCGAGCTCCGAGGACACCGCGATCAGCAAGCCGTCGGCCGAGACCGCGATGGCGGCGATCGCGCCCGCGGTGTGCTGCGCGAAGCGGCTCACCAGCCAGTTGAAGTTCTGGGCTTCGACACTGACGCCAGGTGCGGGGATGCTCATTTCCTGCTCTCTTCTCCTCGTTCCATCACACGACCGGCGACCACGCCTTGGGGCGGGCTGTCTGCCGTAACCGCGTCCGCCTTGGCGAGGCCGGCGGCGAACGCGTCGAACGCCGCTCGCTCGGCCGCCGGGTCCCGCTTGCTGCGGTTGACGACGGCTCGGGCGATCGGCCGCCCCGCGGGCTGCTGGCGCAGGCCGGGGGCGAGCTGGGCACCGGGGACGCGGCGGACCAGGCCGTCCCGGGACTGCGGGGCCGCGGCGGCCGGCGCCACGGCGGGGACCGCGCCACCGGGCATCGCCGACTCCCCGGGAACGCGCACCGGCAGCGACGCGCCATCGCCCGGCAGCAAAGCTGCACTTTCACGTGAAAGTGCAGCGCCCAGGTCAGCACTTTCACGTGAAAGTGCGGGGGCGACGGGTGCGGTCACCACCGTCGGCGGGGCGGACGGCGGGTCGGTGTCCATCGCGCTGACCTCGGCGGCCCGCGCGAAAGCGCTCTGGAAGCCGTCCATGGCGAGCTTGGTCGCGTCCGGGTCGTGGCGCGGCTTGTCGTCGCCGGCCACCGCCGCCGTCGTGCCCGGGTCGGGCAGCTGAGCTCCGCGGACGCGGCGGCGCAGGCCACCCCGGGTCTCGGGCTCCGGCTCGGCGACGGGCGCCGCGGGCGGGTCGGCGGGTTCGGCGTCCGGCCACACCGGTTCGAGCTGGTTGAACCAGCGGAAGCCGTTGCCGTGGCCGAGCAGCGCCGGGATCGCCGGCGCGGGCAGTTCGGCCGGGCGCGCCACCGGCCGCAGTTCGTCCAAAGTGGACACGGAGGTCACCGCGACGGCTTCCGCCGGACGCGGTTTCGGCGTGGGCGCCACCTGCGCCGGGATCGCCGGCACCGGCTCGGTCTTCGGGAGCAGCCCGGTGCGGTGGCTGAACAGCGACGGCGGGACGGTCAGCCGCGCGGTCACGCCGCCGGTGGTCGGCGTCGCGAGCAGCTCGACGCCCAGGTCGTGGCGCCGGGCCAGGCGGCCGACCACGAACAGGCCGAGCACACTCGTCGGCGCCAGCTCGAGGCGTTCGCGCTCGACGAGCCGCTTGTTCTCTTCGGCCATCTTCTCCGCGGTCATGCCGATGCCGTGGTCGACGACGTTCACCAGGCACGAGCCGTCGTTGAGGATCATCGTGTCCACTTCGACCATCGACCCCGGCGGCGAGAACGACGTCGCGTTCTCCAGCAGCTCGGCGAACACCAGCACCAGGTCGGCACCGAGCGCCGAGGACAGCAGGATGTCGGCGACGACGCCGAGCTTGACCCGCTGGTAGTCCTCGATCTCCGCGAGCGCCGAGCGCAGGGCCGTGGACAGCTCGATCGGGCCGGCGATGCGGGTCTCGTCGCGGGTACCGGACACCACGAGCAGGTTGTCCGCGTTCCGGCGGAGGCGGGTGGAGAGGTGGTCGAGCCGGTAGAGGCTGGCCAGCAGCCGGGTGTCCTGCTCGTTGCGCTCGACCTCGTCGATCAGCGCCAGCTGGCGGCCGACGAGGTTCTGCGTGCGCTTGGCGACGTTCGCGAACATCAGGCCGGTGTTGCGCCGGGTGAGCGCCTGCCGCTCGACCAGCTCGGCCGCGGTGGTCTGGACCCGGTTGAACGCGGCGGCCAGCTTGCCGAGCTCGTCGCTCGAAACGACGTCGATGGTGGCCAGCCGCGGGACCTGCTCCTCGGCCTCCTCGGTGTCGGTCACGCGGACGAGCTCGGTGCCGGCGAGGTCGGCGACCGACGTCGCCGCCGTGGTCAGCCGCCGCAGCGGCTGCGCGATCGAGCGGGCGACCGCGACGGCGAGGAAGGCGACCAGCAGGAACAGCGCGGCCGCGCCGATGCCGACCGTCCAGGCCAGCCGGGTGCCGGCGTCGGCGCGGCCGGTCGCCGCGTCGGCGATTTCGCCGGTGACCTTCTCCTGCACCAGTTTCCGCTGCCCGGCCTGGGATTCCGACGCGCTCAGGACGTCGGCGACGTACTGGGTGGTCCCGGCCTCGCTGCGGGGGTTGTCGATCTGGGCGGCGAGGTCGTTGAGCCGGCGGCCCGCTTCGCTCTGCTCGACGTTGACGACCAGCGCGGACTGCGAGCGGTCGGTCTCGTCGTCGGCCTGCTGGACGAACCGGTCGGTGAAGATCGGCGCCTGCTGGGTCGCGTCGTCCAGGATGGACCGGCCGGCTTCGGGCGAAACCGCCGTCACGATCAACGCCATGCCGCGCAACGAGTTCTCCTCGTTCGCGCGCAGCAGCGCCTCCAGCGCGGTCAGCTCCCGCGTGCCTTCGGCGTCACTGGTCAGCTGCGGGACGAGCCGCAGCGAGTCGATCACCGCGCCGATCACCGCGTGGTAGGTGCGGGCGACGCTGTCGAGCGCGACGCCGCGGCGCTGCGCGTTCTGCCGGAGCTCGTTCAGCGAGCCGACCCGGGTCAGCGCGGCGGCCAGCTCGTCCGGCGCGTCGGAGCCCAGTGACGACCGCACGTTCTCGACGGCCGCGTTCACCGCCTTCTGCTGCTGCAGCATCTGGTCGGCGGGCATCGACGGCGTGGCGACGAAAGCGCCGGTCAGCAGCCGCTCGCGCTGCAGCTGCCAGACCAGGCCGCCGAGCTGCTGGGTGTGCCGCGCCACCGTCGCCGACTGCGTCGCGGCCACGGCGCTGCTCGCCTGCGTCAGCACGAACGGCACCGACACCAGCACCACCGCGACCAGCGGTGGCAGGAGCAGCAGGTTCAGCTTGCCGCGAATGCCGAGCCGGGTGAGAAAACCCCCGCTGCCCGTGCGTTCCGCGGTCGCCCCGCCGTGCTTCATCCCGCCACCTTCCCGTCTTGCGTTCTCACTCGACCGCGGCCACCCGGCTCACGTGGCTCCGGTGCTGCTCCCGGACCAGGTCCTCGATCCGGGCGCGCAGCGCGAGGAACCGCGGTTCGCGCTTCACCGCCAGGTCGCGCTCGGCGGGCAGCTCCACCTCGACGTCGGCGGCGATCCGCCCCGGGTCGGAGGCGAGCACGACCACCCGGCCGCCGAGGAACACCGCTTCCTCGACGTCGTGGGTGACCATCAGCACCGTCGTGCCCGTGTCGGCCCACACCTGGCGGATCAGCACCTGCATGTCCTCCTTGGTCTGGACGTCCAAGGCGCCGAAGGGTTCGTCCAGCAGCAGCACATCCGGCTCGCACGCCAGGGCGCGCGCGATCGCGACGCGCTGCTTCTGGCCGCCGGACAGCTGTTTCGGCAGCGACTTGCGCACGGTGGCCAGGCCGGTTTCGGCGAGGTACCAGTCGACCCGCTCGGCGCGCTCGGCCGCGTCGAGCGCGAGCAGCTCCAGTCCGAACGCGACGTTCTTCTCGACGTTGCGCCACGGGTAGAGCGCGCCGGACTGGAAGACGAGCCCGCGGTCCGGTCCGGGGCCGGTCACGGGGACGCCGTCGAGCACGATCTCGCCGTCGGTCGGCCGGTCGAGCCCGGCCACCAGCGACAGCAGGGTCGATTTGCCGGAGCCGCTCGCGCCGACGACGCAGACGAACTCGCCGCGCAGCACCTCGAGGTCCACGCCGTCGAGCGCGCGGGTCACCCGGCCACCGGCGTGGTAGTCCTTGGCGACGTTCCGCAGTTCCAGCGTCATGCCGCCCACTTCCCCACCTGCGTGCGCAGCAGGCGCAGCAGGACGTCGATGACGAGCCCGGCGACCCCGATGACCACCAGGACCGCGAAGATCTTGTCCGTCTGCAGGAACCGCTGCGCGCGGACGATCCGGTAGCCGAGGCCCGCCGAGGAGTTGATCAGCTCGGCGACGACCACGAAGTTCCACGCCGCGGCGGCGTTGACCCGGATCGCGTCGATCATGCCCGGTAGCGAGTGCGGCACGACGACCTTGCGCAGCACCTCGCCCCGGCGCGCGCCGAGCGTGTAGGAGACGTCGAGCAGCGAGGCCGGCACGCCGCGGACGACGTCGGCGGTCATCAGCGTGTTGAAGAAGACCGTCCCGATGAAGAGGATGGCGATCTTCGACGGCTCGCCGAGGCCGAGCCAGATGATCAGCAGCGGGATGAACGCGCTCGCCGGCAGGTAGCGCAGCAGGCCGATCAGCGGTTCGAAGAACGCCTGCCCCGCGGCGAAGGTGCCCATCAGGGTGCCGAGCGGCACCGAGACCAGCACGGCGAGGCCGAAGCCTTCGAGGACGCGCTGGGTGGTCGCCCAGAGGTCGTCGAAGAGCTCGCCGCTGCCCGCCATGTCGAGCCCGGCCTTGAGCACCGCGGCCGGGGACGGCAGGAACGTCGAGTCGACGGCGCCGCTGACGCTGAGCACGACCCACGCGAGGAACGGGATCGCGAACGACAGCACCGCCAGCGTCCAGCGGGCAGTCGCGGAAATGGGCTTGCGCAAGGAGAACAGCGCCGAGCCGGGCTTCGGCGCCGTCCGGCGGGGCAGCGGCGCCCAGGCGGGACGGCCCCGCCCGGACTCCTGCTGTTCGGCGAGCCGCTGCTCGGCTTCCAGTGCCTCGGCGGCCCGTTCGTCGGCCGGGCTCGCCGAGGTGGTGCGCTGGGTCGGACCGGTCACTGCGGCGCGGCCTTGACGAACTGGTCGTCGAACAACCCGTCGAGCGACGGCCGCTGCTGGGCGAGCCCGGTGTTCACGATGAAGTCGATGATCTTGTTCGCCTGGAAGTCTAGGTGCTGCGCGGTGACGCCGGGGGTGAACGCGTCGAGGTTCTGCTGGCGCGTGAAGATCGTGGTGCCGGCGTCGTAGGACTTGTAGTCGGCGTCGGAGACGCCACCGCGCTTGGCCATGATCCCGACGGCCGCGTCCTTGTTGTTCTTGATCCAGGTCAACGTCTCGAACCAGGTGTTGACCAGCGCCTGGACGTCCTTCGGGTGCTCCTTGACCAGCTTCTGCGACGTGACGAGGTGGTCCGGGATGGCGCCGGGGAACTCCGCCGACGTCGAGATCGCGCGGCTGCCGGGGCGCTCCAGCGCCTTCGAGGTGAACGGCGCGAACGCACCCACCGCGTCGACCTGGCCGGCGACGAACGCGGCCGCGGCGGCGTCGGTCGGCAGGTTGACGAGCTGGATGTCCTTTTCGGACAGCTTCGCCGCCTGCAGCGCGAGCAGCAGCAGGTAGTGGTCCACCGTGCCCTGCTCGACCGCGACCTTCTTGCCCTTCAGGTCGGCGATCGCGTTGATCCCGTCCCGCGCGATGATCTTGTCGTTGCCGGTGGAGTTGTCGTTCACCAGCACGATCGACAGCTTGGCGCCGCCGGACGCCGAGGACAGCGTGTCGTTGAGGGTCTGGCTGTTGGCGTCGATGGCGCCGCTGGAAAGGGCGTTGATGCTGTCGGTGTAGTTGTCGAAGTACTTGAGGTCGACGTTCACGCCGTTCTTGGCGAACAGGCCCTGTTCCTGCGCCACCTGCCAGGGGAACCACCCCGGCCAGGCGCTGAACCCGAGCGTGATCTTGCCGCCGCTGCCCGAAGCGGAACTGTCGCTGCACCCGGAGAGCGCGGTGACGCCCGCGAGGGTGAGCAAGGTGAGGAGCACCGTCAGCAGACGGGGTCGAGGACGGGAAATCACAACGAACTCCAGAGTGCGGGGGAAGTGGAGTGGTGCCGTACCTATCGGGGGAATTGCGGTGCTCGGGGCTACAGGTCGTGACGAAGCGGGGGCGGACAGGGCAGAGCTGCGCCACCGCGCACGGTCATCGCTGCTCTCTTCCAGCCGCACCTGATCGGGTCATAGCGAGAGAACGCGAGACAAGGATTACCCACCACGATGTGAAACGCGGCACTGAGCGTGCCAAGCCTGCCCACCCCTTGTCCCTCTCCCGGCGGACACCCTAGCGAGTGACACAAGATCACCACAACGCCCCAACAGTGCATCCGAACGAGTGACCATCAACCTTGTCAACCAGCAACATCAGCCCGGTTGAAGATCAACTTCGGAGAGATTTCTGTCGGCCGCCCGGCCAAGATCGGGTCGTGGACCGGCGTCGGCCGCGTGCAGTTGCACGGGCAGTAGTCCTCCGGCGTTACACCGCAGGACGTTGATCACCGAGCGCTACTTCGCCTCGTTGAACAATCGTCCAGCGTTTTCCGGCCACCGGAACGGGAGTCGAACAGGTGTACGATCACGCCGATACCGCATCGATCTCGGATCCGCGAATGATTCCCCGGTCGTTAACACGATCGAAACACGGTGGCGCATTTCGATCAATTGATAGATTTTGTCAGGTCGTAAACCGTCGTGCTCCCGGCGGTGACCGGTGCGAAGTTCTGCTCGACCCAGGCCTGGATTTCGCCGGCGGTCCCCCGGCCGCCCCCGAAGCCACCGCGCCCGCCCGCGACGTAGTAGTGGACGTCGCCGCTCGCGACGTACCGCTGGAACTGCTCGAGCGTCGGCGCCGGGTCGCTGCCGCTGAAGCCGCCGATCGCGAGCACCGGCCGTCCACTGGCGAGCGCCAGCCCGGCCGACTCCATCGCGCCGCTCTGCGCCGCGGCCCACTTCGTCGTCGTGCCCTTGAGCAGGTCGATCACCGCGGTGTCGGTCTGCCCGCCGCCGAAACCGCGCGCACCGCCACCGAAGCCGCGTCCACTCGCGACGGCCGGCCCGGACGACGGCGTCCCGCCCGAGTGCGCGGTCGCCGCCGTGGCCAGCGTGAAGGCGGACGTACCGAGCAGCGCGCCGCACAGGCCGAGCACGGCCACGACCGGGCCGAGCCGCCGGAGCCGGTCGGCGCCGAACAGCAGCGCGAGCACGGCGGCCGCGCTCAGCACGAGCAGCGCGTAACGCACCCACGGCTGCCAGTCCGGCGTCCGTGCGAGGAGCAGGAAACCCCACACCGCGGTCACGGCGAGCATGACGGCGAGCACCGCGCGGGCGGCGAAGTTCGCCCGGCCGCGCCACAGCTCCCGCGCGGAAATCCCCAGCGTGGCGGCGATCCCGGGCGCCAGCGCGACCGTGTAGTACGGGTGGATGATCCCGCTCATGTAGCTGAACACCAGCGCGGTGACGACCAGCCAGCCACCCCACAGCAGCAGCGCCGCCCGCGTCCGGTCGGTGCGCGGCGCGCGGCGGGTGAACCACAGGCCGGCGACCAGCCCGATGACCGCGGCGGGCAGCAGCCACGACGCTTCGCCGCCGAACTCGCCGCTGAACAGCCGCGTCAGCCCGGTTTCGCCCCCGAAGCCACCGCCGAAGCCGCGCCCGCCCGCGGGCAGTTCCAGCCCGGCGGGCGGCGTGACCGCCCCGCCACCGCCGCCACCGCGGCCTTCGCCGAAGATCCGGCCGAGGCCGTTGTAGCCGAACGCGAGTTCCAGCACGGTGTTGTCGGTCGAGCCGCTGATGTAGGGCCGGTCGGCGGCCGGCCACACCGCGACGACCGCGATCCACCAGCCCGCGGAGACGAGCACGGCACCGGCCGCGGCAGCCAGCTGCCAGATCCGGCGGCCCAGCGACGTCGGCGTCGCGACGGCGTAGGCGAGCACGAACGCGGGCAGCACGAGGAACGCCTGCAGCATCTTGTCGAGGAAGCCGAACCCGATCGCGACCCCGGCGAGCAGCAGCCACACCGTGCTCCCGCGTTCGAGCGCGCGCACGACGCAGTACGCGCCGGCGACGAGCAGCAGCACGAGGAAGGCATCGGGGTTGTCGTAGCGGAACATCAGCGCGGCGACCGGCGTCAGCGCGAGCCCGGCCCCGGCCAGCAACCCGGCACCCGGCCCGGACAGCCGCCGCACGGCGAGGTAGACCAGGCCCACCGAGGCGACGCCGGCGAGCGCGTTCGGCACGAGCAGGCTCCAGCTGGAGAAGCCGAAGAGCCGCCCGGACAACCCCATGACCCACAGCGAGAACGGCGGCTTGTCGACGGTGACGACGTTGCCGGGGTCGAGCGAGCCGAAGAACAGGGCCTTCCAGCTCCACGTCCCGGCCTGCGCGGCCATCGCGTAGAAGTCGTTGGCCCAGCCCGTTTTCGCCAGGTCCCACAGGTAGAGCAGCCCGGTGCCGAGCAGCAGCACGGCCACGGCCGGCTTGACCCACCGGGCTTCACGCGCGGCTTCGGGAGCGGGCTGGGCGAGCGCGGGCGCCGACAGCGTGGTCGTCATGGGCTTCACCGTGTCGGCGCCGCATGTGGTGAAGATGTGCCGAAGCTGTGCGTGCGCTGTGCATCCGCCCCGACTGGGTCACCACCCCGGCCCGCCCGCCGTGCACGCCGCTCTGAGTTCAGTCTCCCGAGGGGCTTCGATAGTCGATCGGCCGCTCGATGCCGTAGTAGCTGATGGGATCCACGGGAATCTCGTCGACCGTGCCGGTGGCCCGGCGGATCCAATGGACACCATGCCTGTCCGAACCTGAGATCTCTACACCTGCGCGCCCCTGCATGATACCGGTGTCAACGTTCATGACGATTTCCCACCTACCGGGCGGCAAGGCCGCGATCACCGCACAACGCTGATTACCGTACTCCGGCTCATCGTCCGACAACCACTCTTCGCCCGTACGAGGCGCCGCACCTTGGATAAAAACGGGGAAGACCACAACATTGAAGAATGGCTCGTTCGAGGTATTCAGCAGCTTCATGGGAAACTGAAGCTGGTCGTCCGCGCGGTGCGAAACGGGCCAAGCCGACAAGTGTGAGACATGCTCACGCCGCTCTCGCTCTGCGCGAGCACCAGCCTCGGCTCTCCCACGCCGCCCATCCCTGATGGCGATCCCGAGAGCGACAACGACCGCCGCGATGGTTCCGATCGCCCCGGCCCACTGCCCAGCGGCCCCCCACCACTCCGGCGTCCTCGGCCGGAAAAGCCAATTCCAAAATCCGTTGATCACCGCATTGAATACGATGTATACCTCGCCGCCGATCAGAACGACCAGCGCAAAGGTTCTCACACTTCGTAGCACACGCTCGGACACCGGCACGCCCTTCATTGATTTCTCGGCTCGGATGCACGCGCCCCAGAATCATACTGAGCGAAACGCCCTCGTGCCCGCGGCGAGCGGTATAGAGTTCGAGGCGAAACCCGTCACGAGGGCGTCGGCGCCGCCGGGAACGTGATCTCGAACTCCGTGCGGCCCGGCCGGCTCTGCACCGCCACCCGGCCGTCGTGCGCGCTGACCACCGCGGCCACGATCGCCAGCCCGAGGCCCGTGCTCCCCGCCGCGCGCGATCGCGAATTGTCGCCGCGGGCGAAGCGCTCGAAGACGTCCGGGAGGATGTCCGGGGGGATGCCGGGGCCGTCGTCGGCGACGCGGAGGCGGACCGTTCCGTCCGAAGTGGACAAAGTGGTTGTCACCGTCGTGCCCGCCGGGGTGTGAGTGCGCGCGTTGGCCAGCACGTTGATCACCACCTGGTGCAGCTGGCCCGCGTCGCCGCGCACGCCGATCGGCTCGCCGGGGACGTCCATCAGCCACTTGTGGTCCGGGCCCGCGACGTGCGCGTCCGCGACCGCGTCGGCCACCAGCCGGCACAGGTCCACCCACTCGTGCACCACCTGGCGGCCGGAGTCCAGGCGCGCGAGCAGCAGCAGGTCCTCGACCAGCGTCGTCATCCGGCGCGACTCCGACTCGACGCGGCTCATCGCGAACGCGACGTCCGGCGGCACCTGCTCGCCGCTGCGGCGGGTGAGCTCGGCGTACCCGCGGATCGCCGCCAGCGGCGTGCGGAGCTCGTGGCTCGCGTCCGCGACGAACTGGCGGACGCGGTTCTCGCTCGCGTGCCGCGCGGTGAGCGCGTTCGCGACGTGCTGCAGCATCCGGTTCAGCGCCGAGCCGACCTTGCCGACCTCGGTGTTCGGGTCGGTGTCGGGTTCCGGGACCCGTTCCGACAGTGCTACTTCACCGCGGTCCAGCGGCAGCTCGGACACCCGCGTCGCGGTCGCGGCCAGCCGGTCGAGCGGCTTCATCGTGCGCCGGATCGTCGCCGCGCCGACCGCGCCCGCGACCAGGATCCCGGCGAGCGCGACGCCGCCGAGGATGAACCCGAGCCGCCACAGCGTTTCGTTGACGTCCCTCAGCGGCAGGCCGATGACCGTGCGCTCGCCGCCGGGCGACGCGGTCGACAGGACGCGGTATTCGCCGAGGCTGCCGCCGAGGTCGACGGTGTGCGGCTTGCCGTCGGCCGCCAGCGTGAGCAGCGTCGTCACCTGGTCGCGGCTGATCGGCTTGAGCGGTGGCCGTCGCTTGCCCTGCCCGGTGGCGGTGGGGACCGCGCCGGCGGTGAAGTCCAGGACGCTCGCCCGGACCAGCCCGGCGCTCACCGTGACCGCGAGGGTGCCGTCGCCCTGCCCGAGCACCCGCAGCGGGTCGGGCGGTGGCGTGTCGCCGTACACCCAGGGCGGGGGCTCGCCGTTGTGCTTGCCGCGGTCGTTCGTCGCGGCCAGCCGTTTGTCCTGCTGGCCGACGAGGAACTCGCTCAGCGCGAACTCCGTGACCACGCCGACGACCAGGCACACCAGCGCGAGCAGCGCGGCGAGCTGGACGATCAGCCGCCGCCGCAGCGACCACGGCCGCCGCGTCCGGAACCGCCGCCGCTCAGCCCGCTGGCTTGAGGACATACCCGGCGCCCCGCATGGTGTGGATCATCGGCTCGCGGTCGGCGTCGATCTTCTTGCGCAGGTAGGAGATGTAGAGCTCGACGATGTTGGCCTGCCCGCCGAAGTCGTAGCTCCAGACGCGGTCCAGGATCTGGGCCTTCGACAGCACGCGCTTGGGGTTGCGCATGAGGTAGCGCAGCAGCTCGAACTCGGTCGCGGTCAGCGGCACCAGGTCGCCGCCGCGGTGCACCTCGCGGCTGTCCTCGTCGAGGGTGAGGTCGCCGACGACCAGCTGCGACCCGCTCGCGCCGGTGACGCCACCCGCGCGGCGCAGCAACGCGCGCAGCCGCAACGCGACCTCTTCGAGGCTGAAGGGCTTGGTGACGTAGTCGTCGCCGCCCGCGGTGAGCCCGGCGATGCGGTCCTCGACCGCGTCCTTCGCCGTCAGGAACAGCACCGGCAGGTTCGGCGCCTCGGACCGCATGCGCCGCAGCACTTCCAGCCCGCTGAAGTCGGGGAGCATGACGTCGAGGACGACGGCGTCGGGGCGGAAGTCGCGCGCGATCCGGACGGCCTCCGTGCCGTCGCCCGCGCTGCGCACCTCCCAGCCCTCCATCCGCAGGGCCATCGACACGAGCTCGGCCAGCGTCGATTCGTCGTCGACCACGAGCACCCGCACCGGACTGCCGTCGGCCCGGCGCAGGTCGGCCTTGCCAGGGCCGGGTGACGTGGCGTTCATAGCGGTCATGGTGCCACCTTCCCGGCTCGCCGTCAGTGTTCGCTGTGCGGTCGCTGTGCGTTCCCTGTGAGAGTTCGCCCGGTCGAGGCACAGCACCCGCTGACGCCCCGCACAGCTCAAACACAGCCTCGGCGGCGAACCTGATCTCCGACCAGTGTGGGCACCACCGGAGGACACGATGACGACCGAGCCGACGCCGAACACGCCACCCCAGGGCGAACCGGGCCCCGCCAACTGGGGCGACCCAGCACAGGCAGCGCCGAAGAAGGGCTGGTCCGGCAAGAAGACGGCGATCGCGGCCGGCATCGCGGTGGTCATCGCGGCCGGCGGCGGCGCGGCGATCTGGGCGGGCACCAGCAGCGCCGACAACACCGCGCAGGGCCCCGGCGGCTTCGGCGGTCCGGGCGGCAACGGCCAGTTCCGCGGCCAGGGCATGCCGGGCGGCGGTTTCGGCGGTGGGCTGGCCGCGGTGCGCGACGCCCTGCACGGCGACTTCGTCGTGGCCGACCCGAACGGCGGCTACACGACCGAGCGCCTGCAGACCGGCGACGTCACCGAGCTGAGCGCGACTTCGGTGACGCTGACCAGCAAGGACGGCTACAAGCAGACGTACACGATCGGCTCGTCGACGCAGAAGACGGGCGACGTGAAGCAGGGCGCGACGAACGTGACGGTGGTGGCGAAGGTCGAGGGCCAGACGGCGACGGCGACAACGCTGGGCCAGGGCTTCGAAGGCCAGCGCCAGCCAGGCCAGCGCCGCGGCGGCGAGTACTCGGGCCGCCCCACGAACTGACCGACCCAGCTCACCCCGAGCGCCCCGATGTGGCGTTGGGTGCGCTCAATGCACCGAACGCCACATTGGGGCGTTTCGGCGCCGACGGCCCTCCTGCCAGGGTTCGCCCCGATGCCGCGTACCCCTCCCGCCGCATCGGGGCGTTCCCGCCCACTCGCCCGCCGCTTGCGGCAAAGTGGCGGGTGTGCCGGACATCCGGGGGTCGCTGAGGCGCCAGTCGCTGCTGGTCGCGCTCGTCTGCGTGGTCTGCGACGCCGCCCTGTTCACCCTGCGCGGCTCGCTCGGCGAATCGGGCTGGCGGGGCTGGGCGGTGCTGCTCGGCGGCATCGCCGTCAACGCCGCGCTCGCCGGCGCCGCCCGCCACTCAGGCTGGGTCGCGCTCGCGCACGCGCTCCTGTTCGCCGGTGCGCCGCTGCTGCTCTGCACCTGCCAGGGGTACGTCATCGGCAACAACGCCGGGATCCTCATCGCCGGCTACCGCGCCGGGGCCTGGCTCCGGCCGAAACCCGCCGTCCTCGCCCTCCTCGCCCTGCTCCTCGGCGTCACCGCCGGCTGCATCGAAGGCGGCGGCCGGACCGCGGCCGACTGGCGGCTGACCGCCATCAGCGTCAGCGTCAGCGGGCTCCTGCCGTGGCTGGTCGGCCGGTACACGACCGCCCGCCGCGCCTACATCGCCGACCTCGAACGCGAAGCCGACGAACGCCGCCAGCACGAGGAAGAGGCCGTCAAGCGGGCCGTCCTCGAGGAGCGCACCACGATCGCGCGCGACCTCCACGACGTCATCTCCCACCACGTCAGCGCCATCGGCGTGCACGCCGGCGCGGCCCGGCTCGGCCTCCCCGAGGGCGCCGAACCGGTGCGCAAGTCCCTCGGCGCCGTCGAATCCGCCAGCCGTTCGGCGATGGCCGACCTGCGCCGGCTCCTCGACCTCCTGCACGCGGAAACCCACGCCGGACAACCCGGCCTGGACAACCTGGACGAGCTGGTCGAGACCGTCCGCGCGGCCGGCCTCCCCACCCGGCTGACCCTGCGCGGCGAGCCCCGCGAACTGCCGGGCTCGCTCGACGTCGCCCTGTACCGGATCGTCCAGGAGGCCCTGACCAACGCGCTGCGCCACGGCGAAGGCCCGGTCGAGGTGGAGCTGAACCACGGCCGCACCGAAGTCGTGCTCACGGTGACGAACGGCCTGCGCCCGGACCGCGGCACGCACGACGAGCACGCGCACCGCGGCCTGGCGGGGATCCGCCAGCGCGTCACCCTGTTCGGCGGCCAGGTCTCCTACGGCGAAGCCGGCGGGCACTGGCAGCTGCGCACGACCTTCCCGGTGGAGAGCACATGATCCGCGTCCTGCTGGCCGACGACCACGCGATGTTCCGCTCCGGGATGCGCGCGCTGCTCGACACCCAGCCCGACTTCACCTGCGTCGGCGAGGCGTCCGACGGCCGCGAAGCCGTCGCCGAGACCGCGCGCCTGCGCCCGGACGTCGCGGTCCTCGACGTCCGGATGCCCCGCCTCGACGGCCTCGCCGCGACCGAAGCGATCCTCGCCGCGCCGGGCAACGACACGCGTGTCCTGGTGCTCACCACGTACGACGCCGACGAGTACGTCTACCGCGCGCTGCGCGCCGGGGCGAGCGGGTTCCTGCTGAAGAGCCTGGCGCCGGAGGAGCTGGTCGCGGCGATGCGGGTGGCCGCGCGCGGGGACGCGCTGATCGACCCGTCGGTGACGCGGCGGCTGGTCGCGAAGTTCACGTCGGTGCTCGAACCCGCGGCCGCCGAACCACCCGAGCTGGCCCGGCTGACGTCCCGCGAACGCGAAGTGCTGCTCCTGCTCGCCAACGCCTGCAGCAACGCCGAGATCGCGCGGCGGCTGCACGTCGGCGAGGAGACGGTGAAGACCCACGTGTCGCGCGTGCTGAGCAAGCTCGGGCTGCCCGACCGCGTGCACGCCGTGGTCTACGCCTACCGCAACAAACTCGTGCCGGACGGGCGACCGGCCTAAGCTGAGCCGATGAGGCGGTGGATCACCTTCGCGATCGGGGTCGTGCTCGTGCTGGTCGGCGCCGTCTGGGTGCTGCAGGGCATCGGCGTGATCACCGGCAGTTTCATGACCGGCCAGAAGCTGTGGTTCCTGATCGGGCTCGCCGCGTTCCTGGTCGGCGTGGTCCTGGTCGCGGCCAACCTGACGCGGCGGCGCAAACCTACTTCGTGAAGATCTCGAAGATCGGATAGCCCGGCGCGATCTCGCGCAGCTTTTCGTCCGAGGCCTTGGCGTCGACGCCGTCGAAGAACACGCCGACCTCGAACTTCCAGCGCTTGAGGTACGCGCGGAGGATGCCCGGCTTCTCGTCGTCGGCCAGCTCCCGGAACGTGAACGCCTCGACGCGCTTGCCGACGCGCAGCGTGCCTTCGCCGGCGAAGCGCAGGTTCCGCACCCACTGCGTCTCGCCGCGCGGGGCGACGAGGTAGCGGACGCCGTCGACGGTCAGCAGGTTGACCGGCACCGACCGCGGCTCGCCGCTCTTGCGGCCGACGACGGTCAGCACCCGGCTGCCCCAGACGCTCACGCCCATCCTGGTCAGCTTCGCGACCAGCTCGTTGAAGGCGTTGGTGGACTTCTTCGGCTCGATGTAGCGGGCGGCGGTCATGGCGTCCTCCGGAAGTTTGGGAGAGCACTGCTCTCGACTAAGAGCAGTGAACACCCGAGCACTGCTCACTGTCAAGAGCACTGCTCTCGATTTTGTGCGCCGCTCTCGTCGTGGCACACTGATCGCATGACCGCGACCCGGACCGCCCGCGAACGCGCCCGTGCCGAACTGACCCAGGAGATCAAGGACGAAGCCCGCCGCCAGCTCGCCGACGTCGGCGCGCACGGGCTGTCGCTGCGCGCGGTGGCGCGTGAGCTGGGGATGGTGTCGTCCGCGTTGTACCGGTACTTCCCGAGCCGGGACCGGCTGCTGACGGACCTGATCATCGACGCCTACAACGCCATCGGCGAGGCCGCGGAGCAGGCGGACCCCGGCAAGGGCGAGCCCCGGGAGCGCTGGCTGGCGATCTGGCACGCGACCCGCGAGTGGGCCCGCGCGCACCCGCACGAGTACGCGCTGATCTACGGCTCGCCGATCCCCGGTTACCAAGCGCCGCAGGACACCGTCGCCCCGGCGGCCCGCGTCGCGCTCGCGCTGGTCAAGGTGCTCACGCACACGGAACTGCGGGCAGTCGGCGAGGTCCCGCCCGAGCTGCGCGCCCAGGCGGAAGCGCTCACGGAGGTCCTCGGGATCGTCGCCGGCCCGGAGACGGTGGCCCGCCTGCTGATGGCGTGGACCCAGCTGTTCGGCGCGATCAGCTTCGACCTGTTCGGCCAGTACGTCGGCAGCGTCGACCCGGCGGACGCGTTCTTCGCCCACTCGGCGCTGCGCATGGCGGAGTTCGTCGGCCTCTAGCCCGGCGCCGCCACGGCCGGGCGCGTTCCGCACCCACCCCGCGCGGCCGAGGTCACCGGCCCCAGCCCGCCCACCGCGGCCGTCCCCCGCCGGACCCGTCCCGCACCCACCCCCGCGCGGCATAGCCCGGCGCAGCTCACCCACCACCAGCCGACACGATCCGCGCTCCGCGCAGCCGGGTTCGCCGGCCTCCAGGCGGTACCGTCACGCCAGAGGTCAACGGAAAGGCGGGGCGACGTGACGGGGTGGGCCGGGAAGGTCGGCAGGATCCGGGTGATCGGGACCGGGGTGATGGGCCGCGGGATCGGCCAGCTCGCCGCGACCGCGGGGGTGACCGTCGAGCTCGCCGACGTCCGGCCCGAGGCCGTCGCGCAGGCGATCGAGTTCGTCGGCGGGATGATCGACAAGCTGGCCGCCAAGGGCAAGCTGACCGAAGACCCGCGGGCGGTGAAGGACCGGCTCGTCGCGGTCGACGCGCCCGCCGCGCCGGCCGACGGGGTCGACCTCGTCGTCGAAGCCGTGCGGGAGAACCTCGAGACCAAGCGGGCGCTGTTCGCCGACCTCGAGCGCGTCTGTCCACAGGAGACGGTGTTCGCGACCAACACCAGTTCGCTGTCGGTCACCGAGATCGCCGCCGGGTTGGCCGAGCCCGGCCGGCTCGTCGGGCTGCACTTCTTCAACCCGGTGCCGCTGATGCGCCTGGTCGAGGTGGTGCCCGGCGCGCGCACGTTCGACTGGCTGCCCGGCCAGGCGCTCGAGCTGGTGCGCGGCTGGGGCCACGAGCCGGTGCTGGCGAAGGACGCGCCCGGCTTCCTGGTCAACCACGCCGGCCGCGGCCTGAACACCGAGGCGCTGCAGATCCTGGCCGAGGCGCTGGCCGAGCCCGCCGACGTCGACCGCGTCGCCCGTGACGTGCTCGGCCTGAAGCTCGGCCCGTTCGAGCTGCTCGACCTCACCGGCCTCGACGTCTCCCACGCCGTCCTGGAAAGCATCTGGAGCGGCTTCCACGGCGACCCGCGGCTGCGGCCGTCGTGGCTGACCCGGCCGCGCGTCGCCGCCGGGCTGTTCGGGCGGAAGAACGGCGAAGGCTTCTACTCCTACGACGACGGCAAACAGCGGGTCGCCGACGAGCCGGCCGCGCCGCCGAAGCCGACGAGCCCGGTGTTCACCGCGGACGAGCACCTCGCCCGCACGCTTACCACGGCGGGCGTGCACGTGGTGTCCGACGCCTACCCGGACGCCGTCCTGCTCGTGCCGCTCTACGGCGAGTCCACAGTGGACGCCGCCACCCGCGCCGGGCTGCCGCTGGACCGGACCACCGGCGTCGACCCGCTCGGCGGCTACGAACGCCGGCTGACGATGTCGGTCCACCCCGGCCTCGACCCGGCGGCGGGCCGCGCCGCCTGGGGCGCGCTGGCGGCGACCGGCCACCCGGTGACCGTCGTGCGCGACGGGCCCGCCCCGATCGCCCAGCGCCTGCTGGCCTCGATCGTCAACACGGCGTGCTTCATCGCGGGCCAGCACCTCGCGACCCCGGCGGACATCGACACGGCGGTCCGCCTCGGCCTCGGCTACCCCCGCGGCCCCCTGGCCTGGGGCGACCTCGTCGGCGGCGACGTGGTGCTGCGCATCCTGCGCGGCCTGGCCTCGACGACGGGCGACCCGCGCTACCGCCCGAGCCCGTGGCTCACCGAGCGCGTCGCACTCGGCCTTCCCCTCACCTCAACCGGAACCACGCCCGCGGAGCTGCTCGGCTAGCGACACCGAAAAGGCGGGCCGCCCCCGGAGTTCCGGGGACGGCCCGCCTTTCACCGATCAGTTCACCAAGGACGGTCGACCGCTCCGCCCGCGAGCGTGAACGTGATGTAGCCGCCCTGGAAGTCGCTGCGGTACACCCCGTTCGTCACGTACTCGTCCGTCGTCGGGTAGCGCAGGTAGGACCGCTCCCACCCGAGCGCCGCCCACTTCTTCCGGATCTCGCCCTTCACGGCGTGCGCACCGGTCGCCACCGAGTAGTAGATCGAGTGCCCGAGGCTGAAGTGGTTGTACCGCCCGACCCCGTCCGGCGTCGCGCCTTCGTCGGTGATCGGGAACCCGAGCCCGCGCTCGTACCCCAGCTCCGCCCACTTCTTGCGGATCTCGCCGAAGATCGCGTGCGCGCCGTCCGCCGCCGTGTAGTAGATCGAGCCGACGTTGCCGCCCTTGACGAAGTGGTTGTACCGGCCGACGCCGTCCGGCGTACCGGCCTCGTCGGTGGTCGGGTACCCGAGCCCGCGCTCGTAGTCCAGCGCCGCCCACTTCTTGCGGATTTCACCGTAGAGCGCGTGCGCGCCCGTCGCCGCCGTGTAGTAGATCGAACCCACGTTGCCGTTGTTGACGAAGTGGCTGTACTGCGCCACCCCGTCCGGCGTGGTCGCGGTGTCCGACGTCGGCGGGCCGAGGACGCTGTGGCCGCCGAACGCGACGTACTTGTCGAGCACCGGGCCGGTCACGTACTTCGTGCCGCCCACGGCGCTCCAGTACAGCCGCCCGTTCGCGTAGACCCGGTAGTGGACCGGGCCGTCGGTGACCTCGGGCGCGGTCGGCGCGCCGAGCTTCGCCTGCAGCGCCGGGTCGGCGTTGTAGCGCTGGTCGATCGGCGTGGCGTAGTTCGCCGTCAGCGTCATGTCGCTCGTGCCGACGGTGATGATCCACTTGTTGTCGACCGGGCCGCCCTGCCAGCCGGTGAACGTCGAAACGCCGTCGATGGCCAGCGACTCGGCCACGACGTCGAACGACGCCCCTTCGGTGACGAGCGCCGTGTTGGCGTTGTTCGCGACCGAGATCTTCAGCACCGCGGGCTGCGTGCCGACCAGCGTGACGCGGTGCCGGCGCGGCCACGCCGTGTACGTCTTGGACGTCGTGACGCCCGCGCTGTCGGTCACCGTCGCGGTGAACTCCATCCGCGAATCCGGGTGCTCGGTGAACGGCGCCGCGAAGCTCGTCCCGGTGCCGCCGTCGCCCGGGTGCGAGTGGCAGGTCGCCTCACTGGGGCAGTGCCGCACCGCCGTGGTCCAGGTGATCGGCAGCGTGCCGTCTTCGGCGTCGGTCGCGGTGGCGCCCAGCGAAACCTGCTGGTCGACCGCGAAGGTCGCGGAATCACCCGGCGTGGTCAACGTGATCACCGGGGTGTGGTTGCCCGGCGCGACCGCGATGCTGGTCGTGTCGGCGGCACCCAGCGGGTCCCGGACGGTCAGCTTCGCGGTGAACGACTCGGTGCCCGCCGCGTAGGGGTGCGACACCTTCGGACCTGCGTCGGTGAGGGTGGCGCCGTCGCCGAAGTTCCAGTCGTACTTCAGCGTGTCGTTGTCGTAGTCGACCGAAGCGGAACCGTCGAACGTCACCGTGCGGGTGTCCGGGTCGGTCACCGACGTGGCCTTGGCGACCGGCGCGGTGTTGCTGGCCGAGTAGCTCAGGCGACGCAGGTTGCCGGTCAGGATGTCCGCGTAGACGATGTCGCCGTTCGGCGCCGCGGCGAACTTCACCGGGCCGCCGATGTCGGTGAAGACCGGCGGGTTCTCCGGTGCCTGCGTGAGCTGGCCCTGCTTGTCGTAGCGCATCGTCCAGATCTTGTGCGTCACGTAGTCGCCGAAGAAGTACGAACCGCGGTACGCCGCCGGGTAGCTGGATCCGTTGTAGACGACCCCGCCGCTGACGCTGTTGCCCTGCATGATGCCGTTGCCGTGCTGGTACTCGAAGATCGGCGGCTGGTTCGCCACGCCGGCGCAGCCCGCGAGGCCGCTGAAGCCCGGCGTCGGGTGGTTGCCTTCCCAGCACGGCCAGCCCTGGTTGGCGCCGCGCTGGACGACGTCGACCTCTTCCCACGCGTTCCAGCCGACGTCCCCGGCGACCGGCAGCCCGAGGTTCTGGTCGATGCTGAACCGGAACGGGTTGCGGAACCCGCGCGCGAACACCTTGCTCGCGGTGGAGCCCGGGTTGGTGGCGTCGTAGTACGGGTTGGTCGGCACCCCGCTGCCATCGGCGGCGAGGTGGAGGATCTTCCCGTACGGCTGGTTGATGTCCTGGGCTCGCAGCGAACCCGGGTCGGCCTGCCGGAAGTCGCCGTTGTCGCCGATGGACAGCCAGAGCGTCCCGTCGGTGGCGGCGACGACCTCGTCGAGGCCGTGCACGTTGAAGATGCCCGGCACCTCGAACAGCGTCTGCTCGCCGGTCAGCCCGCTCGGCACGCCCGCCGCGTCCACGGTGACCGTGAACCGCGCCATCCGCATCACGAAGCCGCTGGTCTGGTTGATCGACCGCGTCAGGTAGATGGTGTGCGACGTGGCGTAGTCCGGTGCGACGGCCAGCCCGACGAGGCCCAGGTCCTCGTTGGTCCGGACCGGCAGCTTCGCCAGCAACTGGCCGGCCGAGCCATCGGCCGACAGCCAGCGGACCGTGCCGTTCTTGCCGGTGACCAGCATCGAGTTGTCCGGCAGGTACCCGAAGTCGGTGAGTGGTTCTTGCCCCAGTCCGGAGCTGGTGTCCCGCAGCACGAACCCCTGCGGGAGCGCAGTCGCCGCCGTCGCCACCCCCGTGGCCACGACGGGCAGCATCGCCCCGGTCAATACTGCCGCCACCAAGGCGTGACGGAGTGCGCGAAGTTTTCGCAAGGCCATTTGGCCCCCCTTCCCAAACGATCACTTATCGTCTGAACAGGGGGGCCAGTTGCACTCGGCAGAATGAATTTATCGGACTGTGACCTACTGTCCGTATTGGCTGATAACGCGTTACGGGACCACCTGCACGACGTCACCGACGTGCAGGGTGTTGAAGAACTTCAGGGACGCGGCGGCCGACAGGTGGATGCAGCCGTGCGAGTACACCGAGAGGCTGCCGGTGTGGAAGGCGTCGCCCGGGTAGAAGAACACCGAGTTCGGCATCTCCGCGTTGTCGAATTCCTTCGACAGGTGCATCTTTTCCTTCGACAGCACGTGGAACGTGCCGGTCGGGGTCGGGTTGCCCTTGCGGCCCGGCAGCATCTTCACCGGCCCGTAGACGACCTTGCCGCCCTGCAGCAGCCACGCCTGGTGCGCCGAGATGTCGACGCAGGCCGCGGTGCCCGGCGCCGCGGCCGCCGCCGCGCACGGGACACCCGGGTTCGCCGCGGGCGCCGGCTTCGGCTTGGGCTTCGGCTTGGTCGTGGTGGGAGCCGGCTTCGACGTCGTGGGCGTCGGCGCCGGGGTCGCGCTCGACGTCGCCGGGGTGGGCGTCGGGGTCGGGGTGGCGCTCGACGTCGTCGGCGTCCCGCCGCCGGTCCCCGCGGCCGCGACGGCCCCGCCGCCCGCGTTCGGCCCGCCGGCCGCACCCCCGCCACCGGAACAGGCAGCCAGCACGAAGGCGGTGGCCAGCGCGGCCGCTCCCGCCAGAAGCCTCTTCACGTCCGGTACCCCCAGTGTCTCGATCATCGCGTTTGGACATCGGTAAAGACGGTGCTCACCCGGTCGAGGTTCGTCGGTGAAGGTCACGATTTGGGTCAACCCGGGGGTTGAGGCCGGAATCCACCCGGGACCGGCCCCCACGCCGACGAAACCGGGCCGCCGTTCGCCGAGGCTGGGAGCACCCGACGAACCGAGGAGCCGCCAGCCATGCCCACCGCAGCGAACGTCCTGCTCTACGCCGCCATCGCCGTGCTCGTCTTCTACCGGGTCGTCTACCGGCAGGTCCGCGGCACGCTGCTCGACCGCAAGTCGCTGGTCACGCTGCCGCTCGTCCTCACGGCGGTGGGTGCCTACCTGACGCTGAAAGCGCTGCCGGGCGCGTCCGCCGGCGAGTTCGGCCTGCTCGCCGCCGACCTGGTGGCGCTCGCCGGGCTGGGCGTCCTGCGCAGCACGACCACGACGCTCACCGAGCGCGCCGGCACGACGTTCCAGAAGGGCTCGCTGGTCACGGTCGGGCTGTGGGCGCTGACCGTCGCGGCCCGGATCGGGCTGGTGGCGCTCGGGACCGCGCTCGGCGTCGCGGGCCCGCTGACCACTGCGTCGATCGCGCTCACCCTCGGCGTCAGCATCGCGGTGCAGAACGCGACGACCTACCTGCGCGTCCAGCGCCGCGGCCTGCCGCTGGCCGACCGGCGCCCGGCGGCCCTCAACCGCTGACGCGCCCCAGCATCCGCGCGTACATCCGGCCCGGGCTGGGCACCGACGCCGGCACCAGGAACCCGGGCAGCGGCGGCAGCCCGCCGACGAACCCGCCGAGCCGCTCGTACAGCTCGGCCGCGCCGGACGGCCGGGCCTCGGGCTCCTTCGCCAGCACTTCGGCGAGCAGGGTGTTGAGCTGCTTCGGCACCCCGCGCACCGGCGGCGGCAGCTCCTTGACCTGCCGTTCGAACACCGCGTACGCCGTGGGCCCGTCGAACAGCCGCCGCCCGGTGAGCATCTCGTGCAGCACGCAGCCGAGCGCGTAGAGGTCGCTGCGCGGTTCGGCGCCACCCCGCTGGATCTGCTCGGGCGCCATGTACGACGGCGTCCCGAGCAGCTGCCCGGCCCGCGTGAACTGCGCCGCGTCGGCTTCCCGCAGCACGGCGAGCCCGAAGTCCATCACCTTCACACCGCCGTCGGGCCCGAGCATCAGGTTGGACGGCTTGAGGTCGCGGTGGCACACCGCGAGCGCGTGGGCGGCGGTCAGCACCGCGCACGCCTGCGCCGCGATCGCCGCGGCCCAGGGCACCGGCAGCGGCCCGTGCTCGGCGAGCAGGTCGGCCACGGTCACGCCTTCGACGAACTGCATGACCTGGAACAACCGGTCGTCGTGGGTGCCGTAGTCGTAGAGCGTCGGCACGCCGGGGTGGTCGAGCGTCGCCAGGATCCGCGCCTCGCGCGCGAACCGGGCTTCCAGCTCTTCGTCGCGGCCCGGCAGCCGGAGCAGCTTGATCGCCACGCGCCGGCCCAGCCTGCGGTCGAACCCGCCGTGCACCGCGCCCATCCCGCCGCGGCCGAGCGGCAGCTCGTCGAGCTCGTAGCGGTCGGCGATCAGCATCCGTTCCCCTAACGGCCCGGCCTGAGCCGTCCTTCGACAAGTCCCGCGAAGCCTAGCCGGACCAGCTCACGACCCGTTTCGGCCGCCTGCCGCAGAACGGCGTCGAACGCGGCGAGGTCGCGGAAGACCCGGCCGTGTTCGCGCTGGACCGCGATCGGGACCCGCGGGACCCGCACGCGCCTGCTGTCGATCCGGGTCGAGGCGGACGCGGCGGGCAGGTCGGCCGCGCGCAGGCAGCCGGCCAGGAAGTCCGCGTCCAGCCGCCCGGGGTCGACGCGGTACACGGTGAGCCCGGCGCCGACCGGTCCGGTCGGTCCACTGTGGACGTACGCGATCCCGGTCACCGACGCCACGACGTCGCCCGCTTCGGCGAGCGGGTGCTCGGCGTCCGCGCGGGCCGCCGCGTGCCGGACCTCGACGACCCCGGCCTTGACCAGCTCGCCGATCGTCGTGAACGCGGGCTCACCGTCGGCCGCTTCGAGCGGCGGCAGCTCGGGGACGAGCTCGGCGAACCGGCCGCGTACGGCCTCGAAGGCCTGCCCGGGATCCTCGTCGCTGGTGCGGCGGTGGGCCGGCGTCAGGTCGACGTCGTCGTCGAGCAGGTCGATGATCCGGGCGCCGGATTCCGGGTGCGCGCGGAACTCCCGCCACATTTCGTCCACTGTGGACAGTTCGTCGCCCGCCTCGCCGAGCAGCACCGTGGACGGCGGGCGTTCGCCGGGGACCGGCCGCCGCAGCAGCCAGAGGTCGGGCCCGGCCGGCGGCAGCGTGACGACCGCGCGGACCGCGCCCGCGCGCAGGAGGTTGCCGCGGATGCGCTTGCCGCTGCGCCGCCCGGCCGCCGCGCCCGGCATCAGGATCGCCACCGCGCCACCGGGTTCGACGTGGGCGAGGCAGTGCTGGACCCAGGCGAGCTCGGGTTCGCCGCGCGGCGGGAGGCCGTACTCCCAGCGTTCGTCGCCGACGAGTTCGTCGTGGCCCCAGGCGCGTTCGTTGAACGGCGGGTCGCACAGCACGGCTTCCGCGGTCCGGCCGGCGAAGGCGTCTTCGCGCAGCGCGTCGACCGGGTGGACCTCGGCCTCGATGCCGCGCAGCTTCAGCCGCAGCCCCGCGATCGACGCCGTCATCGCGTCGCTGTCCTGCCCCAGCACGGCTTTCGCGCCGCTGGCCAGCGCGAGCGCGCCGAAGCCGCAGGCGGGGTCGAGGATCGTCGAGACCGGGCCGACGAGCCGCGCCATCAGTTCGGCGATCGGCTCCGGCGTGGCCGACAGCCGCCGCGAATGCGCCTCGAAGTACCGGCGGCACAGCAGTTCGAACGCTTCGACCGGGCCCGCGCGGTGCGTCATCTCGCTGAGCAGCGTGAGCAGCTCGGGGTCGTCGAGCTCGCGGTCGAAGGTGTCGACGAGGCCGGCCTGGAAGGCGAAGAAGACGCCGGCACGGCTCACGCGTTCGGCGAGGTCGAGGTCGTCGCCGAGGGCGCGCAGGCGCTGCCAGGCGCGTTCGCCCTCGCTCAGCTCGAACGGCTTGCCGCGGGCGGCGAACCAGGCGGCGACGGCGGACAGGCCGAACAGCGGGCTGGACGCCGTGCCGCCGACCGGCTGCGGGAAGTCCGGGTAGCGGCGGCGCCAGTTGCTCACCGCGGCCCGGCCGACCCCGGCGAGCCGCGCGATGTCGGCCGCGCTGACCGTGGCGTCGTCGTCCATGGCGAGGACTCTATCGGAGGATGCTCCATTCAGCCGACATGGTTGTGAACTCAGTCAACCAATGCTTACATGGGGAACATGACACACGATCGGTACGTCCTGCGGTACGCCGCGGGGTCGGACGTCGGGCAGCGTCGCCGGATCAACGAAGACGCGGTGTACGCGAGTTCCCGCCTGCTGGCCGTCGCCGACGGCATCGGCGGCCAGCCGCACGGCGAGGTCGCCAGCGCGACGGCGGTGGACGTGCTGCGCGAGCTCGACGTCGACCTCCGGCGGGTGGACCTCACCGGGGTCGACCTGGCCGCGACGCTGACCGGCGTGGTCAAGTCGATCGACGACCGCCTGCACGAAGTGGCGGCGCAGGAGCCGGAAACCACCGGCATGGGCACGACGTTGACGGCCCTGATGTTCGACGGCATCGAGTTCGCGGCGGCCCACATCGGCGACTCCCGGGGGTATCTGCTGCGCGACGGCGAGCTGCGCCGCCTGACCCGCGACCACACCCTCGTACAGGCATTGGTCGAAGACGGCCGGGTCGCGGCCGAGGACGCGGACTCCCACCCCCGGCGTTCGTTGCTGATGAAGGCGTTGCAGACAGCGGGTTCCGGCGACCCGGACATCTGGACGTTCCCCGCCGCCGAGGGCGACCGCTACCTGCTCTGTTCGGACGGCCTGAGCGGCCCGGTCAGCGAACCGAAGCTGCGAGAAGTCCTGTCGGCGCCGACCGACCCGGCGGAAGCGATCCCGGAGCTGATCCGCCTGGCCAACGAGGGCGGCGGACCGGACAACATCACGTGCGTGGTGGCCGACGTCACGCGCTGACCCACCTTCGAGACGCGGGAAGGGCATCCGGTATCGTCTCCTGCGGAGGATTGGCCGAGCGGCCTAAGGCGCACGCTTGGAAAGCGTGTTGGGTTCACGCCCTCGCAGGTTCGAATCCTGTATCCTCCGCCGTTTGATCAGGCGAAACGCCGGGCCGCGCGCCCGGCGTTTCGTCGTTTCCGCCCCCGTGCCCCGAAAACCGGTGGCCTGCCCCGGATCCGCACCCCTGACGTCCGGCGAGTTCGACCGCGCCTTCACGGAAGCCCGCCTCGCCGAAGTCCGCCGCCTCCTCGACGAGCCATGGCTCGAAGAACTGGCGGGCCACCCCGGCGACGCCCTCGACGCAGCCTGCGGAACCGGGCGCTACTCGACCATCCTCGCCGCGCGCGGGCATCGGGTGATCGGCGTGGACAGTTCGCCCGGCATGCTCGCGCGTGCCCGGGAACGGGTGCCCGGCGCCGACTTCCGGCTCGGCGACCTCACCGATCTTCCCGTCGACGACGCCTCGGTCGATCTCGTCACCTGCGGCCTCGCGCTGACCCACGTCGCCGACCTCGGTCCCGTGCTCGCGGAGTTCGCCCGCGTCCTGCGGCCGGGCGGGCACGCCATCCTGTGCGACGTCCACCCCGAGTCCGTCACCCGCGGCTCGATCCCGTCGCTGCGCGGCCCCGACGGCCGCCCCGGCCGCCTCGCCTCGCACCGCCACCTCGTCGGCGACTACCTGCGCGCCGCACTCGCGGCCGGGTTCACCCCGCTTCGGTGCGAAGAACCTCGCCCGCAGGCGAAGGCCCCGGCCCCCGCGACGACCGAGCCGGGCCCGTGGGAGCTCTGGCCGTGGAGCCTCGCCGCCCTGGTGCCGGACGCGGCCCGCGCGGCGGCGCGGGACGTGCCGGCACTGCTCGTCTGGGATTTCCAGCTGCGCGACAGGTAACTCTCCGATCGGCGTCAAGGCGCAGTACTCACCGCTAGGACAGCCATAAGGCAGACCCGTGATCGACCCGGCCCCGGACGTCCCACGTCCGGGGCGTTGCTGATTCCCGACCCCGACCACTCGGCAAAGTCGGATGATCACGCCGGGTAGTTGGATCATGCGGCTCAACGGCGCCGACCTCCATCTCGCACAGCTCGACCGACGGGTTTACCGAACGAGTGAGAAGGGTGAACCAGTGATGACCACGCAGCCCGCCCCGACCCCCAACCGGGAGCCGGACCGCGCTACGCCGCTTCCGTCCTCTTGGCAGTCGGGCTACTCGGCGTTCACGTCGACTTCGGGCCGTTCCACTTGAGCCCGAACGGCCCGACCACGGCGATCCACGCGCCGTCAACGCTGCTCACCGGAGATTTTCGGCGCCCGAAATGTGAAACCTCTTCGGTGCTGCGCTTTTCCGCTCGGGCACGTGGAGTCACGAGCAGGGCTGGGCGAAACGGGTTACTCCGCTCGCGCTAGTCTCAGCCCCACCTCGCCCGCCCCCTGTCGAGAAAGGCCAGCAGTGGTACGAAAACCGCTCTGACCTGGGGTGGCGCTGGCCAGCGACTTCAGTGCGCGGTACTGGTGCCGGGACGACCCCCGCACAGACCGTGATCGGCCCGGCCCCGGACGTCCCACGTCCGGGGCCTTGCTGATTCCGGACCCGCGATCACTCGGCAAAGTCAGATGATCACGCTGAGTCGTTGGATCTGTTTCAATGGAACCGTCCCGCACTTCACCAGAGATTTTCGAGGAGTAGAGGCCCGATGGCCGGAGTCGAAGAGATCCGCGCTGGCATCGCGCTCGCCAACGAAAAGGCGTCCGCGAGCATCGCCGCTCTGCAACAGGCAGCGCAGTCTCTCGAAGAAGCCCAGCAGTCGCTCGCACAAGCGACGCAGGGCAGCAGCCAGCACGAAGTGAGCCAGGCGCACGGACTGCTGGCGGAAGCCCTGCAAGGCATCAACGGTCTGCAGAGCACCGTCCAAGCAAGCATTTCCTCAGCTGACTCCTACTCGGCGCGTCTCTAGCCGGATGACGCTCGCCGAACTCCACCAGCTGCTGACCTCGGTCGTGGCTGGGCTCGCCGATGCGCGCGCCCACTCCGAGCGGGCCACGAGCCTGCTCGGGGAAGCCCGGCAGGCGCTCGTGGACGCCCAGGCCAAGGCCGATCCCTGGCTCCCTTCGCAGTACGCCCAGGCGGGCGAGGGGCTGGATCAGCTCCTCGTCCGGCTGGCCGCTGCCGAAGACCTGGTGAGCGGATACCGGTCGCGCCTGTAATCCTGCTAGGGACACTTTTTCTTGGGGACGCAGATGGCCAACAAGTCAGCCGAGCAACGCAACCGCGTCGAAACCGCACTCGACCGGGTCCGCCATCAGATCGGGTTGGTGCTGGGCGCGGCGGCCGGGGCGCGTCAAGCCGCCGAAGCCGACCTCGCCAAGCTCGAACTGGAACGGGACATCGTCCACGTCGGCATGAACCACGCCGGCGCCGAGCAGCAGAACGAATGGTCCCGCCACCCCGCCGCGCACGAAGTGTTCGGCGCGCTCGGCAGTGTGCGAAGCGCTTTCTACACCGACTGGAGCCAGGGGCCCGCGACGCTGCGGGACCTGGTCGCCCACAACGCACCCGGTGCGGCCGGCCTGCCGCCGGGCGACTGGCTCGGCACCGTCGGGCACAACCCCGGCCTGACGTCGCCGGGGCTGTGGCGCGTCGGTTCGGCCACGGCCGCCGGCAACGACCCGACTCGCACCTTCGACGTCGCCGTCCCGTTGCTCGACGAGTCGCACCTGGCGATCTCGTCGGCGCCCAAGACGCGGCCGGCGATCGACGGGATCGTGCAGAACCTGCTGGTCCGCGTGCTCTCGACGTTCGAGCCCGGCTCGGTGCGCGTGCACCTGTGGGACATCGGGCAGCTGACCGCGATCCTGCCCGACCTCTACCCGCTCAGCCACACCAGCGCGCTTTCGCTGTACGACCCCGGGCGCCTCGAGGACCTCCTCGACGAGCTGGCCGGCCACATCCGCCGGATCCACGCCAACAGCATGTCCGCCGGGTACACGTCGTTGCGGGAGATGCGGCAGAAGACGGAGCAGCGGGGCGAGCCGTTCCGGATCGTCGTGCTGTACGGCAACGGCGAAACCCTCGAACCCGAACGCGCGCGCGACCTCAAGCGCGTCGCGAGCGGCGCGCTGGCCGCCGGGATCTGCCTGATCATGGTCGACGTGCCGACCGCCGTGAGCGCGCCGGTCGAGACGCTGAGCCTCACCGACGACCGCCACGCGATCAGCAGCATGACCGGCACCGACCTCCTCGTCGACCTCGATCCGCCGATGCCGTCCGGGCAGGTCATCCGCGCCATCGACAAGATCGCGAAGGCGCTGATCGCCAAGCAGGGCGGCCCGCGTTCGTTCGACGACCTGTTGCCGGCGGAACTGGGCCACGAGACCTCCGCGCGAGAACTCCGTGCCCCGGTCGGGTTCTTCGAAGGCGAGCCGGTCGAGGTCGTGATCGGCGACGCGAGCCCGCACGTCCTGATCGGCGGCCCGTCCGGTTCGGGCAAGACCAACTTCCTGTACGCGCTGCTCGGCGGCATGGCCGCGCGGTACACCCCGGACGAGCTGGCGCTGTACCTGCTGGACTTCAAGGAAGGCGTCTCGTTCGCCGGGCTGGCGCCGGGGCGCAAGGACGCGAGCTGGCTGCCGCACGCGCGGCTCGTCGGCGTCAACGTCAACACCGACCGCGAGTTCGGCCTGGCGCTGCTGCGCTTCCTGGCCGACGAACTGCGCCGCCGGTCCGCGGCCGCGAAGGAGCACGAGGTCACGAACCTCGCCGACCTCCGCGAAGCCGACCCCGGCGGGCACTGGCCGCGGATCGTCGCGGTGATCGACGAGTTCCAGTACCTGTTCGCGGGCCGCGACCAGGTGACGGCGACGGCGACGCAGCTGCTGGAGGACATCGCGCGACGCGGGCGGTCGCAAGGCATCCACCTGGTGCTGGCCAGCCAGGACGTCGCGGGCATCGAGGCGTTCTGGGGCAAGCCGGCGGTGTTCGAGCAGTGCACGCTGCGGATCGCGATGCCGAAGGCGCGGCGCGTGCTGGCCGAGACGAACAACGCGGCGGTGTCGGCGCCGAAGTGGCACGCGGTGATCAACCACGACTCCGGCGTCGCACACGGCAACCAGCTGGCCCACGTGCCGGACGCGAGCAGCAAGAACGTGTTCGTGCGGCTCCAGCACCGGTTGTGGGAGCAGTACGCGGGCCACTTCCCGCGCCCCCGCCTGTTCGACGGCGCGCACCAGCCGATCCTGGAACAGTTCCCGGCGTACCTGGACCTCAAGCCGAACTCGAAGCCGCGCGCCCTGCTCGGCCAGTCGATCGACGTGACCGAAACGGCGTGCGGCGTGGACCTCCCGCGCGCGCCGGGCCGCAACGTCGCGGTGCTCGGCTCGGCCACCGCGGAGGCACTGTCCATCATGGACTCTTCCGCGCGTTCGCTGTCCCGGCAGTACGAAAACGGCGAGGTCGAGTTCGTGCTGAGCTGCCCGATCGAGGCGTGCGCCCCGGCCGCGTGGGAGCTGACCGAGCGACTGCGCGAAGACGGCCACGCGGCTTCGCTGGTGGACGACCTGACCGGCGTCCTGGAATCGATGACGGGCTCGATCTCCGGCGGCGCGAAGGTGCTGCTCCTGTACGGGGTGGACGCGGCGCTGCCGGCACTGGAGACGAAGGCGGTCGGCCAGCTGAAGAGCGGGCTGGACCACCTTCGCGTGATCCTGAAGCAGGGCCCCGGCCACGGCATCCACACGATCGGCTGGTGGCGCAGCATCGCCCGGCTCAAGGACACGCTGGGCTTCGGCGGCACCGACGACATCGGCACGTGGGCGGCTCTCGACGTCCAGGGCAACGAGCTGTCCCCGTTCGCGGCGGGCCAGGTGGTGCACTGGTCACCGCGCCCGGGCCGCGCGTTGTTCTTCGACCGCACGACCCACGGCGCCCCCGAAGTGATCATCCCGTTCCAGCGTCCGGAGAACGCCCAATGACCGACGACGGCGCCACCGCGGCCATGCGGTACAAGGAGATCATCGCCCTCTCCCGGGGCTCGGCGGAGAACCTGCGCGAGTGGGAACTCGCCCGCGAAGCGGCCCTGACCGCGGAAATCGAGGAAGCCCGGACGGCCATCGAGGTGGCCACCGAGCGCGAGAACCGCGCGGCCGAACGCGCGACCCGCTGGTGGAAGATGGCCCTGCACAACATCCAGGGCCTGATGTGGCTCGACCCGGGCGACGAACCACGTCCGGTCACGACCGCACGGGCGGCGTACCTGGAGCGGTACCTCGAGGAGGTCAAGCCGAGCTACCAGGAGCTGGTGCAGGCGGTACTGGCGTTGGGCTGGCGCGCCAAGCGGGCGGCGTCGAAGCAGCGGGGAGAGCAGCCCCCGCCGGCCTAGACGTCGAAGACGGTGTCGTAGGGCTCGTAGTCCTCCACGGGTTTCCCGATGGTTGCCCCGCGAATGGCAGCGGTGATGGCCCGGCTGAGCGTGGCGGCGTCCAGCCGCATGGCTTCGGGTGCCAGCCGCACTTCGCTGACTACTCCGTCCGGCCCGGCGACGACGGTGACGCACCGCTCCGGCGCGACGGCGCTCAGGAGGCGCTGGTTGTCGGCCTTGCGGTCTTCGATCTGCCTGAGCTGCCACCGCATTTCCTCGATCAGTTGTGCGTTGTCCATGACCTCCCCTGGTGCGGCGCGTAGACGAACTCGTAGTACTTCCCGAAGTGGTGCTCGATCAGGCCGTAGCCCCTGCTGTTCGCGACCCCGTACAAGTCCGGCCTGCTCAACCCCAGCTCGACCATCCGGATGGTCACCCGCTCCCGGCCGTCGAGGCGCGCGGCCAGCTCCGCGATCTGTTGTTCGCGAGGCCGCCGGCCCCGCGTGACCCGGACGATCGTGATCGTCAGGACGAGGGCCATGAGGCCACCGCACAAGAACACGATCAGCAGGGCGAGCAGCGGCGCGGCCAGCTCGGTCATCGCCCCACCTCGCCGCTGCGGAGACTCCACGCGACCTTCGCCGTCGCCTCGGCGACCGCCGGCCAGGCGTCCTCCGACTCCGCGACCACCGAAAGGATCACCACGGACCGGCCGTCCGGCAGCGGGATCTGGTACTCGGCCTTGGTCTGGGTGCGCACGTCCGCTTCGGGAAAGCGGAACTCGCCCCCGCTGAACGCGACGATCGCCGGGCCGATCGGCAGGCGCACCGGCTGCACCACCGCGTACTTGTGGCGGCTCCGGTACTGCTCGGCCATCGCCGCCACCAGCGCATCGGGGCTGCCGGGCGCCGGCTCGGGCCACTGGACGACGCCCAGCGTCAGGGTCGCGACGTCACCCTTGCGCCGGCCGACCGCGAACTTGCCGAACACGCGGATGCCATTGGCCTGCATGGCCGGTACGAGAGCCATGAGGTAGCTGCCGAACTCCTCGACCGTGGTTCCGGCGCCGTCCGCCAGGTTTCCGGCGATGGTCCAGGCGTGGCCGCGGTTCATCTTGTCGTCGGTGCCCACCGGCATCCCGGCGAACCCGGGCGGCAGGTCGATTTCCAGCGGCATCAGTTCCACACCTCGTCTTCCGCCCGCGCACGGCGACGTTCCGGTGCGTTGTCCGCCTCGACCCCGGCGTGGGCGGCGTTCCAGTACGCCAAGCCCGCCGGTGAAAGCCCGACCACGGCCAGCTGGTTCGCGTCCTTCGGCTTCCAGTAGTTGATGAAGTCGCCGATCGGGCCTTCGAACCCCTTGCCCATGGCATCGGCGGCGAGCTCACCGCCGACCTGTTCGCCGACCAGGCCCCATCCCCCGAACGTGACCACCTTGGCCGCCGAGTCCGGCACCACCAGTCCGGCGATGGACGTGACGGCACCGAGAGCGTCGAACGTGAGGGTTTCGGGAGCCACGTCGGCACCGGCGACCTTCGCCAGCGAATGGCCTTCCAGCGCCGCGACGCCGAAGCCCGCGGCCACCGCGCCCACGATCACGCCCGCGGGATCGGGCACGAAGTCGCTGGCCACACCGAGAATGTTGCCCACATCCCCGGTCACGTCCGAGAGCTTCGACAGCAGCTCAGCGTGGTCCTGGACGAAGTCCCACGCCTGCTCCGCCCCGTCGGCGAGGGTGTTCGACAAGTCGACGAGTGCCCCGCCGACCGCGTCGCTCAGCTTGTCGAGCACGTCCGGCTCGTCCGGCGCGAGCTCCTTCGCCGTCCGCAGCGCCGCCGCGACCCGGGCCGCCGCCTCCGTGTGCTCTTGCTGGAGTCGCTTCGCGGCGTCCTGGACGTTCTGGCAGCCGTCGATCGCCGTCTGGAGCTGCTGACCCGCGTTGTCCAAGAGCCGCTGCGCGATCCGCAGCGACGGCTCGTCCGGGAACGTCCGGTTCGCCAGCGCCAGGTCCGGGTTCGCGCGTGCCTGCTCCGCCGCCCGGGCCGCCGCCTCCGCGCGGGCCTCCAGGTCAGACGCGCGTTTCTGCAGGTCACCGAGGTGCCGCGCCCACTCTTCCAGCGCGTCGGCCGCGTCGCTCATCGAGCGAGCCGCGCCCTCGAGGTACTGCGGCAGCGGGCCCAGACGCCGGACGAACGCCTCGCTCGCCGCACCCTGCCAGACGCCCTGCTTGCGGACGATCCGACGGAGCGAGTCGTCGGCCTCGGTCAGGTCGGTGCTCACCGCCCGGTACTTGGCCGCCAGGTCGGTGACGCCGTCGAGGTCACCCGGCGCCGGGTCGAAGCCCAGGGCCGGGAAGTCGCGGGCGCTCACCGGCCGAGGCCGTTCAGGAGGTCGGTGATGCCGCCGGTCGCGCCGCCACCGGGCGGACCTTCGCCGCCCGGAGGCGCCAAGTCGCCGATCGGCACACCGCCCCCGAGCACGGCAGAGCCGTACCTCCCCAGCTCGCCGCCGAACTCGGCTTCGATCCTCTCGTACCGCTCCTTCGCCCGCTCCAGCCGCTCGGTGACCCCCGAAGCCGCCTCCCCGAGCCGCCCGATGCCGAACCCCCAAGCGTCCTCGAACTCGATCCCCGCCTGGCCCAGTTCGGCCGTCCCCAACGACCCGAACGCCCCACCGCCCCCGAGCTTCCGGTTCGCGTCGGCCATCCGCCCCGCCACCGTGCCGAGATCGTCGATGAGCCTGCCCAGCTCACCCACCTTCACCGCGTACCCGTCCACGCCACCCTCCCCTGAGGTCCCGTCACCAGTAAAGACGGCAGCGCGCGCGATGCGGTTTCCTCGTCACCCGAAGGTGTCAAAACACAAAAGGCCACCTCCGGGCGATGCGCCCGAAGGTGGCCTCCTGCAAGGAGAACTACTTGGCGAAGATCTGATCCAGGTAGTCGAGCAGGTCGTTCAGCGCGTCCAGGACCGCGTTGCCCGCGCCCGGCCGGAACCGGATCACCTGCGGGTCGTGGTCGCTGGCCTGGTCGGCGAACTCCGCGTTGATGTGGACGACGTCGTAGTCCACCCCGCGCGGTGCCTTCGACGCCAGGATGTGGTCCAGCACCTGCGACTGGCCCTCGAACACGTAGCTGTACCGCTCGGCTTCCGGCACCGAAGCGATCAGGTCCTTCAGCGCGCCACCGGCGGTGAGCGTCTGGACCGCCGGCGAGAACGGGTAGTCGTTCAGGTCGCCCGCCACCACGATGTTCGCGCTGCGATCGGCCGCCAGCAACGAATCGACGAACCCGCGCAGCACCGTCGCCTGCTTCGCGCGCTGCACCTCGGAACTGCGCACCGGCGGCTGGAAACGGCCGTGCGTCGGCTGGTCGCCGCCCTTGGAGTTGAAGTGGTTGGCGATGACGAAGACCGTGCGGCCCTTGAAGACGAACTCGCCCGCCAGCGGCTTGCGGCTGGTCGTCCAGGCTTCGTTCGCCGGGTCGACGCGGCCCGGCGACGCCGTCAGGTGCGTCTTCCCGTGCTCGCGGACGACGCCCACCGCGGTCGTCGGTGTCCCACCCGGACGGTCCACAAAGGACACGCGCGCCGGGTTGAACAGGAACGCCACGCGGATGTTGCCGCCCGGCTGGCCGCCGTCCTGGTCGTTCACCGGGTCGATCGAGCGCCACTGGTAGCGCGGGCCGCCCTTGGCGACGATGGCGTCGGTGAACTTCTGGAGCGTCTGGTCCGCCGCGACGGTGCCGTCGTCGGTCGCGCCCGTGTTGTCCTGGATCTCTTCCAGGTTCACGATGTCCGGCGTCGCCAGGTGCGTCACGATCGCCTCGCCGAGCCGGTCGTACTTCGCCTGCGGGTCACCCGGGGCCAGGTTCTCGACGTTGTACGTCGCGACCGCGAGCTCGCCCGTCCGCTGCTTGCGCGTGGTCTCGCCCTGCAGCCCGTTGTCCTTTTCGGTCCCGAGCACACTGGCGAACAGCGTGTAGCCGCCGAAGTTGCTGTACTCGACGGGACCCGACGTCGTGCCGGTCAGCACGTCGCCGACGTTGAGCTTCGGGAACGGCCGCTGGTCGAACGGGATCAGCGACGACACCTTCAGGACGCCGCTGTTGAGCTGGTCGTAGCCCAGGTAGACGCTGCCGCCGCGGACGGACCGGTGCTGGTCCGGCTTGGACGTCACGTACAGCTCGTTGAAGGAGTTCGACGGGCCGACGACGCGGGCGTCGCTGACCGAAACGACCTCGCTCTCGTGCGACTCCCAGAAGTCGAGCGCGTACTTCGCCGGCTCCAGGGGAAGCGGCTCGATGTTCCCGCCGGGCGACGGCGCGTACGCCGTCGGCACGGTGTCCGGGTTCAGCACGGTCGGCGCCGGCAGGGCGTTCCCGTGCGAGTCGACCGTCCACTGTGCACTGCCCAGCTCGGTGAGCGACTGGTAGTTCGACGTCGCCGGCGCGTCCGGGTAGAACTCGCGGACGGTGCCGGTCGCGGTGACCGCGTCGCCGACCGCGACGGCCGGGCTGGTCGAACCGGTGAAGACGAACAGGCCCTCGCTGGTGCGCGGGTCGGTGTCCGGGTTCGGGTCGGTGAGCCAGAAACCGCGCGACGAACCGAACGCCCGGGTCGCGGTGACCACGCCGGTGACGCCGCTGACCTTCTGGTCCTTGAGCGGCGAAAGGCGCGTGGTGCCCTGGATGTCGTGGATCTTGGCCGGGGTGCCCGGTTCGCCCGGGTTGCCGCCGCCGGTCGTTTCGCCCTTGGTGTTCGTCGGGGACGGGTCGCCGACGGTGAAGTCGGCCGCGTTGTCGTCGGTGTCCACGAGGGACGCGCCGCGCGCGACGGACGTCGAGTTGGCCGGCGCCGCCGTCGGGTTGCCTTCGCGCACGGTCGCCGCGCCGAAGCCGACGACGTCCTTGACCCGGGCGTCGGCCGCGCAGTCCGCGGCGGTCTTGCAGGTCAGCGCGGTGGTGCCGGAGACGAGGGCGATCGTGCCCGCGGTCGCGGACATCGCGATCGTGCCGGTCGCGTCCGGTGTGGGCAGCGCGACGGTGCCGCCGGTGCCCTTGCCCTCGGCCACGAGGTAGCGCCCGCCCGGGGCGACGCTGCCGGTCAGCGGCGTGACCTGCCACGTGCTCGACGGGCTGGCCGAAGCGGGCAGGTACTGCACGCTGAAGCCGTCGACGCTCGTGGCCGCCGCACCGCGGTTGGCGAGCTCGACGAAGTCGTTGGTCAACGTGGCGCCGGAGTTGCCACCACCGCCGTAGACCTCGGCGATGACCGCGTCCGCGCTGGGTGCGGCGAGCGCGGCCGGCGCGGCCACGCCGCCGAGCACCAGGCCCGACGCGACGGCCACCGTGAAGGCGGCCTTGGATCTGTGGGTCTTGATCACCCTGAGTCCCCTTTGTGCTTGAACAGTCGTGGCATAGTCCCCCGGGCAAGTGAGGAGGAGGAAGACAAAGATGCAACGATTCGTAACAACTACTTTCGTCGTCACTCGTTCGGCAGAGCAGGTTTCGTGATCACGCTGGTACTCGGCGGAGACGTCAACATCCAGGGCCGGGCCACCCCGGCGACGGCGTTCGAGCGGCTGAGCCCGCTGCTCCAGGGCGCGGACCTCCGGTTCGTGAACCTCGAGGGGCCCGTCGACGCGCAGGCCGTCGAAGCGCTGGCGTCGGCCGGTATCGACGTCGTCTCGTGCGCCAACGACCTCACCGCGATGGCGAGCCTCCCGGTCCTCGACCGAGCCGGGATCGCGCACTGCGGCGCCGGCGCGAACATCGACGCCGCGCACGCGCCCGCGGTGCTCGACCGGCCGGGCGAGAAGGTCGCGTTCCTCGCGTACACCTCGCTCCGCTCCCGCGGGCAAAGCGCGCTGCCGGACTTCCCGGGGTGCGCGCAAGCGTTTGCGACCACGGCCTACCAGCCCGATCCACGCGTTGCCGAGATCCCGGGCCGCCCGCCGCTCGTCCGCACGACGCCGGTGCCCGAGCACCTGGAGCGGCTCGTCGCCGACGTCGAACGGGCCAAAGCGGACAGTGCCCACGTCGTCGTCTCGATGCACTGGGGCCTGCCGGGGCCCGAGCTGACCGAGTACCAGGTCGCGTACGGGCGCGCCGCCGTCGACGCCGGCGCCGACCTGGTCGTGGGCCACGGGCCGCACACCATCCAGGCCGTCGAGGTCCACCGCGGCCGGCCGATCCTCTACAGCCTCGGCAACCTCGTCTTCGACTGGCCGGCGATGCGCGGGCGGCACGTCGACGGGCTGCTGGCCGGCTGCATGTTCGGCGAAGAAGCGCGGCTCGAGCTCATCCCGGTCCGGCGGAACGCGGACAACGAGTGCGAACCGCTTTCCGGGGACGACGCCGGCAAGGTGCTGCGGTACTTCGCGGACGTCTCGGCGTTGCGTTCGACCAAGGTGTCCGTCCGGGATGGAATCGCCTCGGTGTCCGGATTGGGTGTTGGTGCGTAACGGATCGCGCGCGGTCTGTAATAGCGCGGCGCACAGCTGTCACCCATCCGGCGCATCTGCCTTAAATGAAGCTCAAGGGCCGGAACAACCTGCGTGAAGCGGCGGTACGGTCTGCGTGAGCCGCCGGAAAAGTGGCAAAGACCACTCCCCGACAGCTCGCGATCGGCACGGAAACGTGGGGGAGGGAGAACGATCATGTGGGGGCTGGTTGTTCTCAGCTGCGTGTTCGTGCTGGTGCTGGGGATAGCCGCGGTCGTGGACCTTCGGGACCACGACCGCGGCGAGCACCGGGTCTAGCGCACCGCTTGCCTCGCCTTGTAGCGGCCGAGGAGCGTGCGGGCGCCGGCCAACGCGACCCGCCCGGCTCCCTTCGCGCTCGCGGCCAGCACCGTCGTCCAGTCGAAGTAGTCGCGCCACAGCACGATCCGGCCGCCTTCGACCTCGAACGTGCCGCACACCCAGAACTCCGCTTCCCACGCGCCGCGGCGCAGCACGTCGGTGCGTTCGGTGAGCACGACGTTGCCGTCCGCGGCGATGTGGTGCGTGCGCGCCTCGAACCCGGAGCCGAACCGGGCCAGCAGCCTCAGCTGCTTCTCGACCGCCGCGACGCCGCGAGCGGGCGGCAACGGCACGTTCTGGTACACGATGTCGCTCGCCGCGAACGTCAGCGCGCGGTCGATGTCGAGGTCTTCCAGGGCCTTGAGGAAACCGGTCACCACGGCCTGGGGTTCATCGGTCATGACCTCAGGCTAAAGGTCAGAACGGCCGGTCGCCCGCGATGGCGACGCGCTCCGCGATCCGGACGTGCGGGTGGTAGTCGTTGACCGCGTAGTGCTGCGTGGCGCGGTTGTCCCAGAACGCCACGGAGTTCGGCCGCCAGCTGAACCGGACCTGGAACTCGGGCGTGTGGGCCTGCAGGAACAGGTACCGCAGCAGGCGGTCGCTCTCGTCGCGGTCCATGCCGACGATGTGCGTGGTGAACGCCTGGTTGACGAACAGCGTGCGCCGCCCGGTCTCCGGGTGCGTCCGGACCACCGGGTGCTCGACCGGCGGGAACTCGTCCTGCCAGCGGGCGAGGAGCGCCGGATCGGAGAACCGGTCGAAGCCGGGGAGGTAGTCGTGGACGGCGGTGAGCCCGTCGATGCGGGCGCGGACGTCCGCGGGCAGGTTGTCGTAGGCGGCGGCCATGTCGGCCCACAGCGTGTCCCCGCCGACCGGCGGCACCTCGATCAGCCGCAGCACCGAGCCGAGCGCCGGGCTGGGCCGCCAGGTGACGTCGACGTGCCAGATGTTCTCGTAGCCGGGCATGGCCGCGGTGCGCTCGAAGCGCGTGACGGCGTCGTCGTCGCCCTTCGGGATGAACGGGTTGGTCTCCAGCTCGCCCCAGTTCGCGGCGAACGCGCGCTGCTGCGCCGGCGTGATGTCCTGGTCGCGGAAGAAGAGCACCTTCCACTCGAGCAAGGCGCGGTTGAGCTCTTCGCGCAGCTGGGGGGTGACCGGCTCGCGCAGGTCGACGCCGTCGATCTCCGCGCCGATCACCCGGCCCAGCGGCCGGATCCGGAAGAGTTCGCACGGTTCGCTTTCGACGCGGTGCAGGACGCGCGGGCCTTCGACGATGCCGCCGTCGGGCGTGACGGCCTCGCGCAGCTGAATCCGGGCAGGGATGTCTACGGACATGGTTGTGCTCCAAGGGTTTTCGGGAGTGTTCGGACGCCGGGCTCGCGTCAGGCCGGAGGCGAGCCCAGGCGGCCGCGGCGCAGCAGGAGCTCCGCGACGCCCTCTCCGATCGACCGCTTCGAGGCGCGGTCGGGCCACCGGACGGTCCTGCGTTCCGAGGTGGCGGGCATGTCCTCATGGTCCGCGCCGTCCCGCCCCGCGGTCAAGACGTCCACTTGTTGGAACGTGCCGAACGGCGCAGGTCACCGCGATGCGGGCCGCGCGGGCGCATGAGGCAAGATCTTCCACGATCGGGTGAGCGCCCTTGACGACGGAGGTCCCCATGCCGGAAGGCAGAGGCTCGCGGATCGGCAGTGAGACCCTGGAGCTCCGCTCCGTGACCGGGGCCTTCACCCCGAAGCGGCCGGACCGGCTGCGCGACGCGGCCGACCGGCTGGACCAGGCCACGGCCGCCGACGACAAGGCGGCTGGCCGGTTCGCCGAAGCCCGCGTCGACTCGACGCCGTTCGGCATTTCGCCCCAGGCCCGCGAGCTGGCGGCCCGCTGGGCGGCCGCGCTGGCCGCGCGCGAGGCCGACGCCCGCGTCCTCGGCGACGCGACGTCCGACCTGGCCGGCCGCCTGCGCATGGCGGCGGAGAGCACCCGGAGCACCGGCTTCCGGGGGCGGATCGCGGTGGCCCCGTGACCTCCCTCACCGAGGTCTTCGAACACCCGGCGCTGACGACGGCGGCGTCAGCGCTGTCTTCGCTGCGGCTGGCGGCGGGCCGCATCGGCGTCCCGGACCCGGTCGCGGCCCTGCGCCACCTGGACTGCGCCCCGGCCGCGATCCGCACGTCGGCGTCGACGGTCGACGAGGGTTCGCTGGTGGTGACCGCGGCCCAGGAGGAGTTCCGCGCCGGCGTCGACCGCGCGGAAACCGGCGGCAGCGCCGAGACGTTCGGCACGTGGGCGGACACAGTGGACGGTCAGTACGGCGCCGCCGCCCGCGCGGCCGCCGAGACGGCCGCACTGGGCGCCCGGATCGCGTCCCGCTTGGACGAACTGGCGGAGTCGGCGGCGTCGGAGGTTTCGTCGATCGCCACGGCCGTCTCGCCCTCGGTGCACGCGGTGCTGACGGGCGACCGCTCGGCCGAGGTGGTGAGCGACGTCAGCACCGCGTGCACGGCGGTGCTGCGGACGGTTTCCTCGAAGGTGGCGTCGCTGTCTTCGCTGGCGGAGGAACTGGAGCCGTTGACGACTCCCGCTGTCCAGCTCAGCTGAAGTGTTCGCGAGCCCATTCTTCGAAGGGCCGCGCGGGATGCCCGGTCACGGTGGCGACGTCGAGCGAGACGGGTTCCGGATCGTCGACGAGTGATGCCCAGTGGGCCAGTGCCGCTGTTGCGAATTCCTCGCCGAGTTGTTGAGCCAGCTGCGTTTTCGCTTGTTCTTCCGGTTGTTCTTCCCATCGGACTGGTGTTTTCAGTGCCTCGCCGATGATCTTGGCCTGGTCCGCCTGGCTCAGGGCTTCCGGGCCGGTGACGAGGTAGATCTGCCGGCGGTGGTCTTCGGTGAGGGCTTTGACGGCCATGTCGGCGACGTCGCGTTCGTGGACGAGTGAGCGTTTGGCTTGACCGTACGGGCCTTTTACGACGCCGCTTCGGGCCTGCTGCGCCCAGCCGAGGGTGTTGGTGGCGAGGCCGGTGACGCGGAGGAAGGTCCAGTCGTCGGTGACGGCTCGGATGGCGGCCTCGACGTCTCCCCAGACACCGCCGTCTTCCGCGGACATGGCGGAGAGGTAGACGATTTTCTTGCCCTTGAAGGGTTTTACGGCTTGTTCGATGCCTTCGGCGGAGAAAAAGGGCCAGAGGAGGTAGACGGCGTCAACGTTGTCGGCGGCTTCGCCGGGATCCCTGATGTCGCCTACGGCGACGTCGACGCCTTTCGGCGCCTTGGTGGGGTCGCGGACGAGGACACGAACGTCGGCGCGGGTCAGCCCGGCGACGACGTGCCGCCCGGAGTGACCGGTGGCTCCGGTGACGAGAACCTTCATGAAGTGCTCCTTGATCAGCTTGTCCCGACCACGGTCACACTTCAAGTTCCCTTCAAGTCAAGCTACTTCACCACGAAGATCAGCACGTAGCAGCGGTTCTGGTGCGCCGCACCGCAGCAGATGACGCGCTTGTCGAGCACGTCCCGGCTGAAGAGGTCGAGCTGCTGCGCCCAGACTTGCGGCAACACGCGCACGTCCGCCCCCGCCTTGTACGCCCGGTACCCGACGAGCCGGCTGGACTTGAAGCCCGCACTTCGCGCTCTCGACGTCGTAAGCGTGACGGGACCGTAGGGTTCCGCCGGGCGGTTCGCCCGTTTCTGCATTTCGACGACCAGCTGCCAGGCAAGGGCGTCGGCCGATTCGACCTGGGGCAACGGTCCGAACTGCCGCTTCGCCCGCAGCGCGTTCAACGCCCGGACCAGCCGCAGTGATACGCCGAGATCGACATCGGAAGGACTGGCCATCAGCGGTCTCCTGACAGGTCGCGACGGAAAGGAGCCACCACGCTAGGTCGGGCGATTGCCGTATGGCGAACTCCCGACCAAGGTTGTCCCATGAGCCGCGAGAGCGCCCTCGAGACGCTGGGCGAGACCATGCGCCACCTCCGGACCGCGAACGGCACGAGCTTGACGGCCGCCGCCCTCGCGGCCGGGGTCAGCAAAGGCCATCTGAGCAACGTCGAACGCGGTCGTGACTCGCCGAGCTGGGACCTGATCGATTTCTACGAGGCGTCCTACGGCGGCGACGGCCAGCTGTGGTCGACGTACGTGGAAACGGTGGCGGGGCCCCGACGGCGTCAACAGCGGACAGCGCACCCGGCCTACCCGATCGCCGGTGACGAATCGGCTTTCGTCGCCGACGTCACAGTTCCCGACGGAACCGTCATGCCGCCGGGTTTCCGGTTCGAGAAGGTGTGGCGCCTCCGCAACACCGGCACGGTCCCGTGGATCGGGCGTCATCTGCGCCGCCTCGGCGCACCGGGCGGGCTCGGCATCCCCAGTTCGCCGGTCCGGGTGCGGATAGCCGACACGATGCCGGGTGAAACCGTCGACATCCGCGTGCCGCTCAAGTCCCACATCCTGCCGGGAACCGCGGAAATCCACTGGAAGATGGTCGACGAGGACGGCTTCGAATTCTTCCCGGACCGCTACTACCAGGGCATCTTCATGATCATCGTGGTCGAGGCCCGGGCCCCTGCCCCGATCCTCCAGCGGCTCGTCCCCGACTGATCCGCCGAACGCAACGGACCCCCGGCCAGCTGGGCTGACCGGGGGTCCGGATGAGAGCGGTGGCGGTGGGATTTGAACCCACGGACGGGGATTAGCCGTCACACGATTTCGAGTCGTGCTCCTTCGGCCGCTCGGACACGCCACCGCCGAGAACAATACCGGAGGGTCCGGCCTCGGCTCACGAGGGGTCGCCCGGGTTGCCCGCACGCCACCTGACCTGGGCTTCCCGGAGCGCGCCGCGGGCTCGCGCGCGCAGGTCGTGGGCCGCCTCGCGGGCCTGGGCGCCGCGGCGTTGGGCCATGCCCTGGGCCTGGAGCCTGCGGTTGCCCGTCGCCGAGCCGAACTTCTGACGTGCGCTGCCGACCGCCTGCTGGATCTTGTGCTTCACCGTCATGGAACCTGAGTACCCAGAAACGTCAGCGCCGCATCGCGAAGTACGTCTCCAGCAGACCCGCGCACTCGTCGACCAGCACGCCGCCGTGGACTTCCGGGCGGTGGTTGAGACGTCGGTCACGGACGACGTCCCACAGCGAGCCCACCGCGCCGGTCTTGGGCTCCCACGCGCCGAACACCAGCCGGGAGATGCGCGCCAGCACCAGGGCGCCCGCGCACATCGTGCACGGCTCCAGCGTCACCGCCAGGGTGCAGCCCTCCAGGCGCCAGCCGTCGCCCACCACGCCGGCCGCCGCGCGCAGGGCCAGGATCTCCGCGTGGGCCGTCGGGTCGCCGAGCTCCGTGCGCGCGTTGCGGGCCGCCGCCAACGGGAGGCCGTCGGGGCCGAACACGACCGCCCCGATCGGGACGTCCGCGCCGGGGGCGCGCGCGGCCTCCAGCGCCGCCTCCACGGCCTCGGTGTCGGACGGGCGTCTCAGAGCTCGTCCAGGAGCTTGGCGAACTCGCTGCCGAACCCGCAGCGCTGCGCGACCATCTGCAGCTGCTCGTCCGGGTAGAGGTCGACCTCGCCGACGATGACCTCCAGTTCCGGCCCCGGCAGCCCGAGGTCCGCCAACACCCCCAGGTCACCCTCGGGCCAGACGGAGTCGTCCTCCTCGTCCGGTGGATCGACGCGCAGGACGTCGAGGACGTCCGCCGCGATGTCGTAGTCCAATGCCGCCGCCGCGTCCGAAAGCAGCAACGACGGTCCACGCGGGCTCGGCCGGACGATCACGAAGAACTCGTCATCGACCGCCAGCAGCCCGAAGGCCGCACCGGTGGAACGTAGTTTGCCCAGTTCAGTGATCGCCGCGTCCAGTTCGGTCAGGGCCCCCGGGTCGAGCGCGCTGCACCGCCACCGACCGTCTTCCCGGACCACGGCCACCGCGAACCCCGTGACCGGCTCTTCCACCGCCATGCGCACACCGTATTCCGCTGCCCGACCGAACGCACGCACGGTGCGCCCGAAGCGCCGCATGGGGCACTATCGGGACCATGACCGGCCCCACTGACCTGCCCACCCTGCCCGGCACGCCGTTCGCCGGCCTCCTCGACGACGCGCGCGCGTTGCAAGACCGCACGGTCGCGCTCCGCCGCGCCGTGCACCGCAGGCCGGAACAGGGCCTCCACCTCCCGCACACGCAGGCGGCGATCCGGGACGCGCTGGCCGACCTGCCGCTGGAGATCACCGAGGGCAAGGCCACGACGTCGCTGACGGCCGTCGTGCGGGGCGGGCGGCCCGGTCCGGCGGTGCTGCTGCGCGGCGACATGGACGCGCTGCCGCTGACCGAGGAGACCGGGCTCGACTTCGCCTCGGAGGACGAGGAGTCGATGCACGCGTGCGGGCACGACACGCACGTCGCGATGCTCGCGTCCGCGGCGCGGCTGCTCGCCGGGCGGAAGGATCAGCTGGCCGGCTCGGTCGTGTTCATGTTCCAGCCGGGCGAGGAGGGCCACCACGGCGCCCGCTTCATGATCCACGAGGGCGTGCTGGACGCCGCCGGGACGCGGGCCGAGCGCGCGTTCGGCGTGCACATCCTCGCCAACGCGCCCAGCGGGCGGCTGCAGCTGCGGCCCGGCCCGCTGATGGCGTCGGCGGACTCGTTCACCGTGCGCGTCACCGGCAAGGGCGGCCACGGCTCCGCACCGCAGCACACGATCGATCCGGTGCCGGCGGCCGCGGCGATGGTCGGCGCGCTGCACACGATGATCACGCGCCGGGTGAGCGTGTTCGACCCCGCGGTGCTCTCGGTGACCCGGATCCAGGCCGGCACGACGTCGAACATCATCCCGGAGACCGCCGAGCTCGAAGGCACCATCCGCACGCTGTCCGAGCAGACGCGCGCGCTGGTCCGCGCCGAGCTGCCCAAGGTGTGCGAGCAGGTCGGCGCCGCGTACGGCTGCCGCGTGCTCGCCGACGTCGAGCCGGGCTACCCGGTGACCGTCAACGACGACCGGATCGCCGCCGAGGTGCTGCGGCTCGGCGCGACCGTACTGGGCCCGGAGAACGTCGAGCTGCTCGCCGACCCGCTGATGGGCGCCGAGGACTTTTCCTACGTCCTGCAGCGCGTTCCCGGCGCGTACGCGTTCCTCGGCGCGTGCCCGCCCGGCGTCGACCCGGCCGAAGCGGCGGCGAACCACTCCAACCGCGTCGTCTTCGACGAGGACGCCATGCCGAGCGGCGTCGCGATGCTGGCTGCTTTCGCGCTGGACTCCCTCCGCTAAGGCCCGGTCCGCGACGGGCGGCCGTCTTCCAGGTGGCCGGCGAAGCGGCGACGCCACCCCGGGGCCTCGAAAGCGACGTCGTACCAGCCGTCGCGCGTCGGCACGGGGAAGTCGCGCGAGGCACCCGGCGGGACCACGACGTCGTTCAGCGTGACCGGCGCCGGCCCGCTGTTGGTCACCGTCACCCGCAGCGCCGGCGTGCTCACGAAGGTGACGGCGGCATCAAGACCGGGCCCGCCCGAGGCCTCGACGACGAAGCCGTTCGGGCCGTGGATCGCGATGTCGTACGACCCGGCGTGCGGGATCCGGCCGGTGACCTCCCCGTTCGGGGGGACGTCGAAACGCTGTGGCGGCCCGCCCACGTGGTAGGCGTACGCGGCCAGCTGCAGCGCCTGCGTGCCGTGGTTGGCCAGGTGCAGCTTCAGCGCGCTCGGCTCGACGTCGGCCCAGGCGACCGGCTGGTACGGCAGCGGGCGCGCCTTGGCCGTGCCGGGCTCCTGCACGAGCGCGCCCGGCCGGACCCCGGGCTTCGGCAGGCGTGCCTGCGTCCGGTCGGCTTCGGCGCGCAACGCGTCGGCGTCCGGCAGCAGCGGGATCGTCGTGTCGTGCGCGCGGAAGTCGAAACAGCTGGTCAGGTCGCCGCAGATCGCGCGACGCCACGCCGAGATGTTCGGCTCGCGCACCCCCGTCCACGTCTCGAGGAAGCGCAGCACCGACGTGTGGTCGAAGACCTGCGAGTTCACCCAGCCACCGCGGCTCCAGGGTGAGACGACGGTCATCGGCACCCGCGGCCCCAGCCCGATCGGCGCGGGCGCCCCGGACGCGGCGCCCCGCTCCGGCCGGTTTCCCGGCAGGTACTCGCCGGGGGTTCCGGGAGGCGGCGCCGGCGGGACCACGTGGTCGAAGAAGCCGTCGTTTTCGTCGTAGTTGATGAAGACCACGGTGGATTCCCAGAGATCCGGCTTGTCCCACAACCCTTTCAGCATCCGCTGGATGTAGGCGGCGCCGTCGACCGGCCGGGCGGCGGGGTGCTCGCAGTAGCCGTACGGCGCCACGACCCAGGACACCGCGGGCAGCGTGCCCGCGGCGCAGTCGGCGAGGAACTCGGCCAGCACGTGGTCGACGTCCCGGCCCCGGCCCGAGTCGGGCTTGAGCTTCTTGCGCAGGTTCGCGCGCTCGGCCAACCGCCGCTTCACGGGGTCCATCGAGTACAGCGCGTCGTGGTAGTTCTGGAACAGCCACAGCGGGTTGTCGCCGTAGTCGCCGACGAAGTGCTCGGGGACGCCGCGCTCCTCGTCGTTCGCGTAGATCCGCCACGAGACGCCCGCCGACTCCAGCCGTTCGGGGTAGGTCGTCCAGCGGAACGAGGGCTCGTAGTCCGGCGCGTTGCGCGTCGCGGGGCCGCCGGCGACGCCGTCCGGGTCGATCGTGCCGGTCCAGTGGAACAGCCGGTTCGGGTGCGTCGGGCCCTGGAGCGAGCAGAAGTAGTTGTCGCACAGCGTGAACGCGCTCGCCAAGGCGTGCTGGAACGGGATGTCGTCGCGCGTGAAGTACCCCATCGTCATGGGACTCTTCGCGGTGATCCAGCCGTCGTACGCGCCGCCGTTCCACGCGCGGTGCGTGCTGTTCCAGTCGTGCGGCAGCTCGCCGAGGTCCTGACCGTCCACAACGGACGTGTCGATCCGGAACGGCAGCACCGGGTCGCCGGCACCCCGCTGGCGGAAGACGTCGCGAAGCGCCGCGCGGTCGCCGAAGCCGCGTACGCCCGCCATGGTGCCGTAGTAGTGGTCGAACGACCGGTTCTCCTGCATCAGCACCACGACGTGGCGGACGTCGTCGATCGTGCCCTTCCGCGACGCGGGCGCGCACGCGGCGGACAGCGCGCCGGCCACGGTGACCGCGGCCGCGCCGCCCAGCACCGTGCGCCGCCGGATCCGGCCCATGTCCACCTCCTCGTCCCCTGGTCAGCGGCCTGACCGGAGTACCTTTCGCGCCGAGAGAGGTGAAGCCATGCTCAACTCAGCGGAATTGGTCGCCTTCGCACCGTCGAGCGACCTCGAGCGCTCGCGCGCCTTCTACACGGATGTCGCCGGGCTCGAGTTCATCGAGCAAACCCCCTTCGCGTGCGTGTTCCGGAGTGGCCGGACGATGGTGCGCGTCACCGCCGTGGCCGAGTTCACGCCGCAGCCGTTCACGGTGCTCGGCTGGGCGGTCGCCGACATCCGGGCGACCGTGGCCGAGCTGCGTGGCCGCGGTGTCGAGTTCCTGACGTTCGACACGCTGCCACAGGACACCGACAAAATCTGGACCACGCCGGGCGGCCGGATCGCGTGGTTCCGCGATCCCGACGGCAACGTGCTGTCGCTGACGGAGTTCACTGGCAATTAAACAACAGTGTTGCTTTAATGGCGGCATGACCGAAGCCGACGCCCTCGCCCAGCTCGCCGAGCAGGAGGAACGCCTCCAGTTCACGAAGTTCGACAACGAGACGGCGCTCGCCCTCGGCCAGCAGCTGCTGACGGCCGCGCGCGACCGCGGCCTGCCGGTGACGATCTCCGTCCGCCGCAACGGCCAGCGCCTCTTCCACGCGGCGCTCCCGGGCACGTCGGCCGACAACGACGCCTGGATCGACCGCAAGAGCCGGGTGGTCGACCGCTACGGCCACAGCTCCTTCCTGGTCGGCACCCAGTTCCGCGCGAAGGGCGGCTCGTTCGAAGAGGACAGCCGCCTGGACCCGGACGAGTACGCCGCCCACGGCGGGGTGTTCCCGGTGCTGGTCCGCGACGTCGGCCCGGTCGGGACGGTCGGCGTCTCGGGACTCCCGCAGGCCGAGGACCACGCGTTCGTCGTCGAGCAGCTGGAGTTGTTCCTGGCCTGAGTGCCGAGGAAACGAAAAGGACTGGCACCCACTTGCTACCGTCGATCCCATGAAGCGCGCCTTGACGACGACGCCGGAAAGTGTCCCGGCGCGCTGAACCACGCATTCCAGCCCGGGGCGGTCGCCCCGGGTTTCGCCTTGTGGTGCACCGCCTCGTCGTTCACGAGGAGCCCACGATGCACGACCACCGCAAGCTCGGCCGCGAACTCGGCCTGTTCGGTTCCGACCCGCTGATCGGCGCCGGCCTGCCCTATTGGCTGCCCGACGGCGCCGTGGTCCGGCACAGCCTGGAGGAATACGTCCGCGACCTCGAACGGCGCGCGGGCTACCGGCACGTCCATTCACCCGTGCTCGGCAAACGCGAGCTGTACGAGATTTCCGGGCACTGGGACCACTACCGCGACGACATGTACCCGCCGATGGACGTCGGCGGCGAGCAGCTCGTGCTGCGGCCGAGCCTGTGCCCGCACCACGCGCTGATCTACCGTTCGCGCGGCCGCAGCTACCGCGAACTGCCGCTGCGGATCGCGGAGCTCGGCGGGATGTACCGCAGCGAACTGTCCGGTGTGCTCGGCGGGCTGGGGCGCGTGCGCGCGATCCAGCTCAACGACGCGCACATCTTCTGCGCTCTCGACCAGGTCGAAGTAGAGGCGGGCGCGGCGCTGGCGCTGATCCGGCAGGCCTACGACGCGCTCGGCATCAGCCCCGCGCGTTACCGGCTTTCGCTGCCCGGCGAGGGCGGCAAGTACGTGGCCGGGAACTGGGACCGCGCCTCGGAAATCCTGCGTTCCGTGCTCGAGCGGAGCGGGCTCGCGTACGACGAGGCCGAAGGCGAAGCGGCCTTCTACGGGCCCAAGATCGACGTCCAGATCGCCGACAGCGCGGGCCGCGAATCGACCCTCTCCACCGTCCAGGTCGATTTCCACCAGCCCGCGCGGTTCGGCCTCGAATACGTCGGTGCGGACGCGGCGAAACACCGTCCGGTCATGGTGCACCGGAGCATCATCGGCAGTGTCGAACGCGCGGTGGCGCAGCTGATCGAAGTGCACGGCGGCGCCTTCCCGGCCTGGCTCGCGCCGGTGCAGCTCCGGCTGCTCCCGCTGTCCGAAGCCGAAGTGCCGTACGCGCGGGAAGTCCTCGACCGCTGCGGCGACTTGCGGGCCGAAATCGCGGCCGGAGGCAGCCTCGGCGCGCGCATCCGGGACGGCCGGCTGGCGCCGTTCCAGGCCGTGCTCGGTCCGGACGAGGTGGCCGCCGGACGGCTTTCCCTGCGGCTGCGCGACGGAAGCCGGCTCGACGCGCAGCCGGCCGGGGACGCGCTGGCCTGGCTCAGGGCCGAGAGCTCGCCGCCGTCAGCCAGTCGAGGGCCGGGGTCAGGCTTTCCGGTGCCGCCCAGCCGTTGATCACGGCGAGCAGCTCCAGGTAGCGCTCACGGCGTGGGTCGTTGACGGTTTCGAGCCACTCCCGCAGCTCACGCGGGTCGCGGCCGAGGCCGTCGACGATCGACGTCGCTTCCGGCGCGTCCGGGGCGATCCCCGCTTCCAGTGCCGGCGCGACGGCGGCGCGCACCTCGGCGGCCAGGTCGCGGCGCAGGCCGACTTCGTGCCGGTCCGCGAGCCGGCGCAGGGCCGCGCGGAACTCCGCGTCCCGCGTCAGCTCGGCCAGCGCGATCCACGCGTCGAGCTGTTCGGGGCTCGGGTCTTCCGGCAGTTCCGGGGTCAGCGTCCTGGCGATCCCGGCCAGCTCGGGACGGTCGCCCAGCGCCTCGGCGAGGAAGTCGCCGACCAGGTGCCGGCGCTCCACTTCGGACAGTCGGGCCAGTTCGTGCAAGAGTCTCGTCTCCTCCGTGGTCGATCCGCGGCCGGCGATCGCCGTCAGCACCGCTTGGCGCAGCCGCAGCACGCGGATCTCCGCGTCCAGCGCCGCCGCGTGCCGGGCCGCGATGTCGGCGACCGCGACTTCCCCGTCGGCGATCCGGCGGATCGTGGCGAGGTCGAGGCCCAGCTCGCGCAGGGTGCGCACGAGGCCGAGCCGAGCGAGGGCGGCATCGTCGTACTGGCGCTGACCTGCGGCGTTGCGCCCGGACGGCGGCACGAGGCCGCGATCCGAATAGAACCGGACGGCCTTGATCGTCAACCCCGTCCGCCGGGCCAGCTCGCCGATCGAATACCGCATGCCACCCAGCCTGGCAGCTCCCCTCGAGGGAGCCGCAAGCCTGTTTCACCCCATCGTGTCGATCACGTGTTCGACTATCCGCGGTAACGTGGATCACATGAGCGAACGAGCACCGCCGGCCCTCAGGTTTCTTCCCGGATCCGGGTGACCAGCTGGGTCGGGTTCACGAACCGCAACGCGACGAGGAGGAGCAGGAGCATGGAAGCCGTGTAGATGGTCGCCATCGCGTCCACGGACTGGTTGGCGCGGATGCCCGCGGCGAACACGGAGTTGTACAGCGCGACCACGAGGGTCGTCGAGTCCGGGCCGGCGGTGAGGAACGTCAGCTCGAACATCCCGACGGTGCGCACCAGCACCAGGATCGACGCGGCCAGGATGCCCGGCAGCAGCAGCGGGCCCAGGATGCGGGTGAACACCGACGTCGTCCGCGCGCCGGACATGCGCGCCGCGGCTTCGATCTTCGGGTCGATCTGTTCGATGAACGGCGTCATGGTCAGCACGACGAACGGCACGGACGGCACCAGGTTCGCCAGGATGACGCCGGTGGTCGTGCCGGCGAGGTGGACCTTGTACAGCACCGTGGCCAGCGGGATGCCGTAGGTGATCGGCGGGATGAGGATCGGCAGCACGAACAGCAGCATCACCAGGCGCTTGCCGGGAAAGGACCGGCGAGCCAGCGCGTAGGCGGCCGGAACGCCGACCGCCACCGACACGGCGATCACCACGAGCGCGACGACCGCCGTCGTCAGGAGGACGTCCGAGAGGCCGAACTCGCGCCACGCGTCGGCGTACCAATGAGTGGTGAAGCCGTCCGGGAGCCAGCTGCCGAACCACTGCGTGCCGAACGAGTCGACGACCACCGAGAGCACCAGGCCGGCGAGGTTGACGAAGAAGAACGCGACGACGGCCCAGACGACCCAACGTCCGGGACGCGCGACCCAACCGGTCATCCCTTGCCTCCGGTCGCTCCGCGGTAGAGCGTGGCGCGCCACGCCATGACCAGGCCGATCACGATCAGCATGACCACCGCCATGAGCATCGCGACGGCCGAGCCCATCGAGTAGTCGTACTCCTCGAACGCGGCGTGGTAGGCGGCGATCGAGATGACGCGGGTCTCGTTCGCCGGGTCGCCGACCAGCTGCGCCGAGGGGAACACCGAGAACGCCATGACGAACGACAAGCAGAAGGTGATCGCCAAGCCGGGAGCCAGCAGGGGCAGCGTGATGCGCCGGAAGCGCTGGATGCCGTTCGCGCCCAGCGTCGCGGCCGCCTTCTCCAGGGAAGGGTCGATGCCGGAGAGGTAGGACAACGTCAGCAGGAAGGAGAACGGGAAGCCGGTGATCACGAGCGACAGCAGCACGCCGGTGTAGTTGTGGATCAGCGGCAGCGGCTGGTCGGTGATGCCCAGGACGGTGAGCACCTTGTTCAGCCAGCCCGCCGGGCCGCCGTACATGATCAGGCCCTGCGCGGTGAGCACCGTGCCGAGCGTGATCGGCACGACCAGGATCGTCGTCAGGAGGCGCTTGCCGCGGACGCGGCCGCGCAGCACGTACGCGATCGGGATGCTGGCGAGGACGTTGATGAACGTCGCGGGCAGCGCGAGGCCGAGCGTCGTCCAGATGGTGTCGCGCAGGTAGGGGTCGCCGAAGAAGCGGGCGTAGTTCGCGAAGACGCCGCCCCGGCGTGGGGCGAAGGACAATTGGAGGCCGTAGAGAAAGGGGTACAGGAACAGGCAGGCGATGACGAGCAGGCCGGGCACCAGCAGGAGCAGGGTGCGGTCGATGCCGCGTTCGGCCAGGCGGTGGCGCAGGGCCGGGCGGGCCGCCGTCGCGGCGGTCACGGTGCGAACACCAGGACCCGCTCGGCCGGGACGCCGATCTTCGCCGTGTCGCCGGGAGCGAGCCGCTTGTCCGTCCGGAAGTAGACCGGCGTCCCGGTCGGCAGCCGGGCGGAGACCGACAGCTCGCGGCCGTGGTACTCGACGATCTCGATCGTGACGTCGAGGGCGTTCTCCGCGCCGTCGCCGACGACGAAGTCCTCGGGGCGGATCGCGACCTTCGCGGGGCCTTCCGCGAGCGAATCGCGGTTCGCGCCGGTCAGGCGGACGCCGTCGCCTTCGACGGTGACCGAGGGGCCGGCGGCGGCGGTGACCGTCACGTCCAGGAGGTTGCGGTAGCCCATGAAGGAGGCAACGTAGCTGTTCACCGGCTGCGCGTAGACCTCCTCGGGGGTGCCGATCTGCTGGACCGTGCCCTCGCGCAGCACCACCAGGCGGTCGGCCAGCGACAGGGCCTCCTCCTGGTCGTGGGTGACGTAGACGGTGGTCAGCCCGAGCGTCTGGTGGAGGCGGCGGATCTCCATCCGCATCTCGAGGCGGAGCTTGGCGTCCAGGTTGGACAGCGGTTCGTCCATCAGGACCACCGGGGGCCCCAGCACGACGGCTCGGGCGATGGCGACGCGCTGTTGCTGGCCGCCGGAGAGCTGCGCCGGGAACTTCGCCGCGTGCTCGGTGAGCTGGACGAGGCGGAGGGCGTCGTCGACCCGGCGGCGGGCTTCGGCGCGGGCGACCTTGCGCATCTTGAGGCCGAAGCCGACGTTGGCGCGGACGGACAGGTGCGGGAACAGCGCGTAGTTCTGGAACACCATCCCGAACCCGCGCTGCTCGGGCGGGCGGCCGTCGATGCGGGCGTCGTCGAGCCAGATGCTGCCGCCGGTGAGCGGGAGCAGGCCGGCCAGGCAGTTGAGCGCGGTCGACTTGCCGCAGCCGGACGGGCCGAGCAGGGCCACGAACTCGCCGCGCGTGATGGCGAGGTCGAGGTCGCGCAGGGCGTTCGCCGTGCCGAAGCTGCGGGAGACCCCGTCGAGGCGCAGCTGCTCGAACGTCACTTCTTGCCGACCTTCGAGCCGCCGATCAGCTGGTTCCACTTGTCGAACGCCTTGACCTGCTGGTCGGCGGGCAGCGACGTCTCCTTGGGGTACTGCGCGATCCACTGCTCGTACTCCGGGCGCCCGAACTGCTTGATCGTGTCCTGGCTCTTCTGCGGCGCCATCCGGAGGGTGACGTCCTTGACCGCCGGGCCGGGGTAGAAGTAGCCGTCGTCGTAGGCGATCGCCTGCTGGTCCGGCTTGAGCATCCACGCGATCAGCTGCAGGATCGCCGATTCCTGGTCGGGCGAAAGGCCCTTCGGCATCAGGGCGTACTGGGCGTCGGTGACCCAGTGCATCGGCTGCATGATCGCGGTCTTGACCGTGTTGGGCACCGTGCCGAGCTTGCGCGGGTTGATGTCCCAGCCGGTGGTGGACGTGATCATGTCGACCGAGCCCGAGGCGAGGTTCTTCATCGTCTCGGTCGTGCCCGAGGGGTAGTACTTCACGTACTTGCCCAGCTCCTGCAGGAACGCCCAGGTCTTGTCCCAGCCCTTGTCCGGGTCCTTCGGGTCCTTGTCACCGAGCAGGTAGGGCAGGCCCATCAGGAACGTCCGGCCCGGACCGGAGTTGGCCGGCTGCGCGTACTGGAACTTCTCGGGGTGCGCCTTGGCCCAGTCGAGCAGCTGCTGCGGGGACGCCGGAGCGGCGGGCACCGCGCCGGGGTTGAACTCCAGGAGCGGGCCCGAGGGGTAGTAGACGACCTCGACGCCGTAGCCGTTGGCCAGCTCCTGCATCTTGGCCGCGGGCTCGAGGTAGTTCTGCATCAGGTTCGGGAAGCGGCCGGAGAAGTCCGGGAGGACCTTGGCCAGGGTGCCGTTCGCGATGCCGGCGGAGAGGCCGTCGGTACCGCTGAGAACGAGGTGGGTCTGGGCGACGCCGCCGTCCTGTTCGGCCTTCAGCTTGCCCGCCATGCTCGGGGCGGGCGCGGTCGAGTACGTGACCTTCGCGAGCACTTCGGGGTGGGCGGCCTTGAAGTTCTCGATCATCTGCTTGGTGAGCTGCAGGTTCCCCGCGACGTCGAGGATGTTCAGCTCGACCGGCTTGCTCGGCTTGTCCGGCACGGACTGGGGGTCCGCGGCCTGGCCGCCGCCGTCGCCGCCGGGGGCGCCGCAGGCCGCCAGCGCGGCCGCAACGCCCGCTGCCAGCACCACTCGTCGGAATCGGAAGCCGGTGCGACGGTGCATGGCTGCTCCCTGGGTCCGTGTTAATGTTGTACGCCGCATCGTATATCAGATAGGACATGTCAGTGGCGAGTGCGTTCGAGGAGCAGAAGCGACGACTCTCGGGCGTGGTGGCCATCCCGGTCACGCCGTTCGACACCGAAGGCGCCGTCGACGACGGGACGTACGCGAAGCTGGTGGACCGGCTGATCACCGGCGGCATCGAGGTCGTGACGCCGAACGGGAACACCGGCGAGTTCTACGCGCTCGACGCCGCCGAAGCCCGGCGGTGCCTGGAAGTGACCGTCGAGGCCACGGCGGGGCGGGCGAGCGTGCTCGCCGGGATCGGCCACGACGTCGCTTCGGCGACGCGGGCCGCCGCGCACGCGCGGGACGCCGGGGCCGACATGATCATGATCCACCAGCCGGTGCACCCGTACATCTCCGGTGACGGCTGGGTCGACTACCACGCGGCGATCGCCGGCGCGGTGCCGGAACTCGGCGTCGTGCTCTACGTCCGCAACCCCGTGATCGCCGGCGAGCAGCTGCGCGCGCTGGGCGAGACGGCGCCGAACGTCATCGGCGTCAAGTACGCGGTGCCCGACCCGGTCCGGTTCGGCTCGGTGGCGCGCGACGCGGGGTTCGGCCGGTTCGTTTGGATCGCCGGGCTGGCGGAGCTGTCCGCGCCCGGTTACTTCGCCGTCGGGGCGACCGGCTTCACGTCCGGGCTGGTGAACGTCGACCCGGCGACGTCGCTGGCGATGTTCCGCGCACTGTCCACAGGGGACTACCCGGCGGCGATGACCGTCTGGGAACGGATCCGGCCCTTCGAAGAGCTCCGCGCCGCGGACGGGAACGCCAACAACGTCAGTGTGGTCAAGGACGCGCTCGCCCAGCTGGGCCTGTGCCGCCCCGACGTCCGGCCGCCGAGCCGGTTGCTGACCGCGGGCGAACGCGAGCAGCTCTTCGGCATGCTCTCGTCGTGGGGGCTTTCGTGAAGGGGTGGCGGCCCATCGGCGCGCCGGAGCACGATGACACCGAACCCGGCTCGCCGACGAGCCACCTGATGACCGGAACCGCGACGGAAGAAAACAAGCTGTAGCAACCCAACTGGGCGCCTCGAGTGTCGCTTTTGGCGGCTACGGGCGGCTGCTCGCCGGCTGATCAGCCGGCACGGTTGCGTACGAGCGGGTTTCCGACCCGGACTCGGCTCCTGTCCCCGGCCGGAGCGATCCGGGCGGGAAGTTCTCGGGTGTGTGGTGGGTCACCTTCATCCCGATGTGGCTGACTGTACACCGATCCGGCAGGTTTCGGGGAATTGCCACCAGGGCGGCGGAGTGGGAGGCTGGGGGCAGGACGCGGTATCCACCGCGTCGAGGCCCCAGTGCCCTTTTCCCGGACCGGACCCGGACCCCGTCGGGGCCGGAAACCGTTGCTGGACAAGCCTTTACGACTTACCCAGAGCGGTGATCCCGATGACTTCCACCCGAAATCCGGAGCTTCCGGCCACAACCGGAAGCGACTTCGCCGAGCTGTCCCGGCTCATCAAGGACGCCGGGCTGCTCCGACGGCGGCGGCGGTACTACGCGGTGCGGATCGGGCTCAACCTCGCCGCGTTCGGCGGCGGCTGGGTCGCCTTCGCCTTCCTCGGCGACTCGTGGTGGCAGCTCTTCCTCGCCGCGTTCTTCGCGATGATGTTCGCGCAGCTGTCGTTCATCGGCCACGACGCCGGGCACAAGCAGATCTTCCGCAGCCGCAAGGCGAACGACGCCACCGGGCTCGTCCACGGCGGACTGACCGGGCTGAGCTACGGCTGGTGGATCGGGACGCACTCGCGCCACCACGCCAACCCCAACAACGAAGACGAAGACCCGGACGTCGACATCGCCGCGCTCGCGTTCAGCAAGGCGCAGAGCTCCCGCAAGCGCGGCTTCCTGCGCTGGATGGCGAAGTACCAGGCGTTCCTGTTCTTCCCGCTGCTGCTGCTCGAAGGCCTCAACCTGCACGTGTCGAGCGTGAAAGCCGTGTGGCGCAAGGACGTCCGCCAGCACAAGCTCGAATCCGCGCTGCTGATCGCGCACCTGGTGGCCTACCTCGCCGCGGTGTTCATCGTGCTCTCGCCGTTGACCGGGATCATCTTCATCCTGGTGCACCAGTTCCTGTGGGGGCTGTACATGGGCTGCTCGTTCGCGCCCAACCACAAGGGCATGGAGATGGTTTCGGCCGGGCACAAGCTGGACTTCCTGCGCAAACAGGTGCTGACCTCGCGCAACGTCCGCGGCGGCCCGGTGGTGGACTTCGCCCTCGGCGGGCTGAACTACCAGATCGAGCACCACCTGTTCCCGAGCATGGCCCGGCCGAACCTCAAGCACGCGCAGGTGATCGTCCGGGACTTCTGCGCCCGGCAAGGGATTTCGTACGCCCAGTGCGGCTGGGCCCGCTCCTACTGGTACGTGTTGCAGCACCTGCACGAGGCGGGTGAGCCGCTGCGGCGGCCGGCGAAGGTGGCGGCGTGACCGCCCCGGAGACGGCACCCGAGGTGCCCCGCGCCGGTGTCCGGTGCCCGAACTGCCCGCACCCGCTCGGCACGCACGACGCGATCGCCCGCCGCTACTGCGCCGCGACCACGGCCGGTCAGGGAACCGACCGCGGCTGCGTGTGCGGCTCGGCGCAGGACCACGTCAAAGAGGCGACCCGCTAGAGCGCGTCCGGCAGCCCGAACGCCGGGAACACCGACGGCACGAACGTCGTCACCTCGGTGACCCGGTCGCCGCCGATCGACAGCGCGTTGAGGCCGAACGCGCGGAACCGGCCGTCGTGACGCAGGTACGTCGCGACGGCCGGGCCGCCGTTCGCGCGGGTGGGCAGCATGCGCAGCTCCATCGTCGCGGCGCCGTGCAGCACCGGGGCCCAGCCCTCGAGGACCGTCGCCAGCCCGCCGTACCAGGTCGGGTCCGGACCGGGGTGGCCGCCGGCGCCCGGCTGGTGGCTGCACCGGACGTCGTCGCTCAGCACGGCCGCGATGGCCGTGTCGTCCGCCGCCGTGATCGCCGCGATGTAGCGGGAAACGACCGCCCGCTCTTCGCCGCTCGACTCGACGCGCCACTCCGTGCGCCGCGAAGGCAGCTGCTCCTTCAGCTCGGCCCGCGCCCGCTGAAGCGAGCTGTTCACCGAAGCCGGGGTCGTCTCCAACGCGGCCGCGGTCTCCTTCGCCGACCAGCCGACGACGTCGCGGAGGATCAGCACCGCGCGCTGCCGCGGCGAGAGGTACTGGACGGCGGCGAGGAACGCCAGCTCGACCGTCTCCCGCGCGATCGCCACGTCCAGGAGGTCGTCCGGCGCCGGCTGCAGCCACGGGACGGCCGCCGCCGGCCGGGGCGCCAGGTGCGAGCCGGAAGCCACCGGCAGGTCCACCGAAGGAACCACGCGTGGTGTGCGGCCGAGGAAGTCGAGGCACGCGTTCGTGGCGATCTTGTACAGCCAGGCGCGCACGCTCGCGCGGCCCGCGTACTGCTCACGGCCGCGCCACGCGCGCAGGAACGTCTCCTGCACCAGGTCCTCGGCCTCGTCCAGGGAGCCCAGGAACCGGTAGCAGTGCGCCCGCAGCTCGCGCCGGTGCTGCTCGGTCAATGCGGCGAACTCGGTCTCGTCCATCGTGTCGGTAACCATGCCCGGTGTGACGGCGCCCGGCACGGAAAATCACCTCTTCGCAGGTCACGCGCACTGTGGCCGAAGTTACCCGCGCGTTAAAGACGAGTAAGCGAGCGGCGGGAACCCGTCAGGACCGCATTCAGGGGGGACGCCCGGGGGCGCGGCCGGCGGTGTCCTGACGGGGTCCGATCCGCCGCGATGCCCGGAGGCACCCGTGACGCTCAGCGAGCTCCTTCCCAGCCTCGGCTGCGAAGCCGCCGATCACCTCGAGCCAGGAGTCTGGCCGCGAAGCACCCGACTCGGCGAAGACGGCGAGCTCCTCTTCGCCGGCGCGCGAGTCAGCCACCTCGCCGCCCGCTTCGGGACGCCCGCCTACCTCCTCGACGAGCAGCAGGTTCGCGACACCGCCCGCGAGTACCGCGAAGCGCTCCCGGACGTCGAAGTCGCGTACGCGAGCAAGGCGCTCTGCACGCGTGCCGTGCTGCGTTGGGTCGCCGAAGCGGGGCTGTCGCTCGACACCTGCTCCGCCGGGGAGATCGCCGTCGCCCGGTCCGTCGGCTTCCCCGCCGAGCGGATGCTGCTGCACGGCAACGCGAAGACTCCCGAAGACCTGAAGGCCGCGCTCGGCTACGGCGTGCGGCGGATCGTGGTCGACTCGCTCGACGAGATCGAGCAGCTCGGCGCGCTCGCCCACGGCGGCCAGCAGGTGATGATCCGGGTGACGCCGGGCGTCGCGGCCGGTGCGCACGCCGCCATCAGCACCGGCGCCGAAGGGCAGAAGTTCGGGTTTTCGCTGCTCGACGGCGTTCCCGACAACGTCGATGCCGCCGCGGCAGCACTGCGGGCGCAGCCCGGGTTGCGGCTGGTCGGGCTGCACTGCCACATCGGTTCGCAGGTCTCGCGGGTCGACCGGTACGAAGCCGCCGCGCGGCGGATGGCCGAGGTGCTCGTCCGGTTCCGCGACACCCACGGCGTCACGCTGCGGGAGCTCGACCTCGGCGGCGGGCACGCGGTCCCGTACGTCGGCGGCGAGCCCGCGTTCGACCTCGGCGGCTACTCGCGGCGCCTGCGCGTGGCACTCGCCTACGAGTGCGCGACGCACGACTTCCCCTTGCCCCGCTTGACGATCGAACCGGGCCGGGCGATCGTCGGGCCGGCCGGGATCACGGTGTACCGCGTGTGCGCGGTCAAGCGCGGCAGCCGCACGTTCGTCGCGGTCGACGGCGGCATGAGCGACAACGCGCGCCCGTCGCTCTACGGCGCCCGGTACACGACGCGCCTGGTCGGCCGGCGCTCCACCGCGAAGCGCGTCCCGATGACCGTCGTCGGACGGCACTGCGAAGCCGGCGACGTCCTCGCCGACGGCATCGCGCTGCCCGCCGACCTGCGCGCGGGCGATCTGCTGGCCGTGCCGTGCACCGGCGCCTACCACCACTCGCTGGCGTCGAACTACAACCAGGTCGGGCGCCCGCCGCTGGTCGGGGTGAAGAACGGCGTCGCGACGCTGCTGGTGCGCCGCGAGACCGAGGAGGACCTCAGCCGCCGCGACCTCGGTTAGCCGCTTCGAGCCCGGCGAGCAGCACGCCGAGCGCGTACCGGAAGTCGTCCTCGACCGTCGAGCCGGCCCGTTCGCGCAGGCCGCGGGCCATCAGCGGGAACGGGAACGCCGCGGACGCGATCACCGCGGCCTCCTCCGCCGGCGGCAACCGCGTCTGGTCCTCGACGGCCCGGCCGAGCACGAAGTGCACCAGCACCCCGGACGCGCGGGTCGCCTCGCCGAGCGGGAAGCCCGCGTCGTGCAGGACGCCGGTCGCGCGCTCGGCGAGTTCACCGAGCGCGCGGGCCGCCCGGAGGTCCGCGCCGAGCGCGACGCGGGCGCCGTCGCGGTGCGCGAGCAACGCCGTGTGCAGCGCGAAGCCCGCTTCTTCGAGCCACGCGAGCCACGGCCCGGACGCCGGCAGCCCGGCGACGACCGGCGCGACGATCGCGTCCGCCATGTGGTCGAGCAGTGCGCGTTTGCCGCTGAAGTGCCAGTACAACGCGGGTGCCTTGACGCCGAGCTCGGTGGCCAGCCGCCGCACGGTCAGCTTGTCCAGGCCCTCGTCTTCCAGCAGCTTCAGCGCGACGCGGACGGCGTCGGCGACTTCCAGCGGCATGCTCCTCCTTGACGCCTTAACTAGTTAAGGACATCCTAGCCCTTAACTAGTTAAGGAGAAAGCATGGATGCCGACGTGATCGTCGTGGGCGCGGGTCCGGTGGGCCTGTTCCTCGCGGCGGAGCTCAAGCTGGCGGGCGTCGAGCCCCTGGTCCTCGAGCGCCTGAAGACCCCGTCCGAAGAACCGAAGGCACGCGGCCTCGGCGCGCTGGCGACGGAAGCGCTGTGGCGCCGCGGGCTCGGCGAACAGCTCGCGAAGGCCGACGTCGAAGGCACCAAGGACCTCGCCCGTGACCACGGAAGCACCCGCGGCCACTTCGCGAACATCTTCAAGATCGTCCCGCGCGAAGACCGCCCGCGGACCAACATCTGGCAGCCGGAGCTGGAACGCGTCCTCGCCGGCCACGCCGCGGGTGTCCGGGTGCTGCGCGGGCACGGGGTCACCGCGGTCGAGTCCGATGTGGACGGCGTCACGGTCACCGCGGAAAAGGCCTGGCGCGCCAAGTACGTCGTCGGGTGCGACGGCGGCCGCAGCACCGTCCGCAAGCTGGCCGGCTTCGAGTTCCCCGGCACGCCCGCGCTGCTGCGCACGATCGCCGGGCAGGTGCGCTTCGCCGGCGAAGTCCCGCCGGCCGGGCGCTACCCCGGCGGGGCGTTCCTGCACGGCGGCAGCATGGTCGGGACCACCGAGCCCGCGGCGAACCCGGAGCCCGTCACCACGGCCGACTTCGCCGCGAGCGTCCGGCGGATCACCGGCGCGGACGTCGTCGTCGAGGAGTTCCGCGAGGAACGGCGGTTCGGCGACCAGGCCCGCCAGGTGCCCGGCTACCGCCGCGGCCGCGTCTTCCTCGCCGGCGACGCCGCCCACGTGCACTCGCCGAGCGGCGGCCAGGGCCTCAACCTAGGCCTGCTCGACGCGGCCAACCTCGGCTGGAAGCTCGGCGCCGTCCTGCGCGGCGAAAAGCCCGAGACGTTCCTCGACACGTACACGCGCGAACGGCACCCGGCCGGCGAAGCGGTGCTGCGCAACACGCGCGCGCAGTCGGCGTTGCTGGCGCCCGGTCCGCACGTCGACGCGCTGCGGGAGATCGTCGCGGAGGTCATGGACCTGCCCGAGGCGAACAGGTACTTCGCGGACCTGCTGTCCGGCGTCCGCGACCGGTACGACTTCCCTTACCCCGCCCCGAAGCCGGCCGGCGAGCACTGCCCGGACGTCGAAATCGTCGATACCGACGGCCACGAATCGCGACTGCACGAGCACACCCGCACCGGCCGCGGCCTCCTGCTGACCAGCGACCACGTCACCGAACCACGCGTCGACGTCGTGTCCGCCACGAACACCGGGCCGCTGCTGCTCCGGCCGGACGGCGTCATCGCGTGGGCCGGCGAAGGTTCACCGGCCACCGCCCTCGACACCTGGTTCTAGCCCGGTTCGATGACGTCGCCGCCGCGCCGCACCACCCCGCGTGGCAGGCGGCGCCCGGCGAAGAAGTCGCGGCAGGCGCGGTGCACCGCGAACATCAGCGGCACCCCCAGCACGATCGACACCACGCCGATCACCGCCACGCCGCCGATGCCGAACACCGTCGTCTCGCCCGCGTCCGGCCGCGCGTACTCGACCAGCGCGAACCCCAGCACGGCCAGGAAGAACACCCCGCCGAGGAACGGCAGCAGCCCGCGCAGCAAGAAGTTGCGGGCACTCGCGAAGAGCGTCCGGCGGAACACCCAGACGCAGGCGAGCGCCGTCATCGTGTACTCGATCGCGATGGTCAGCCCGACCGCGTCGACCGAGTCCGCCAGCACGTTGTCGCTGACCAGCGCGAGCAGCACGTACACCGCGAGCGAGACCAGCCCGAACGTCCAGGTCGCCACCGACGGCGTCCGGAACCGCGGGTGCACGCGCCCGAAGACGCGGGGCAGCGCGCCGTGGCTGGCCATCGACAACGTCGTGCGCGCCGCCGGCATGATCGTCGCCTGGCTGGTGGCGGCGCCGCTGGTCAGCACCGAGACGATCAGGAGCACGCCCAGCACCTTGCCCGCGGTGCCGTCGCCGAACACCGCGCCGCCGAGCCCCGCGAGGACGTCTTCGGAATTCGCTTCGTTGCCCAGCCCGACGCCCTCGCTCCCGACGCCCGCGAAGGCCAGCGCGGCGACCGTGACGAGCAGGTAGTTCAGCACCAGCAGCACCGTCGAGAGCACCGCCGCGCGGCCCGGCGCGTGCCGCGGGTCCGCCGACTCTTCGTTGACCGACAGCGAGCTTTCCCAGCCCCAGTAGATGAACACGGCGAGCAGCACCGCCGAAACCGCCGTGCCGGCGCCGACCCCGCCCGGCCACAGCCAGTCGAGGCGCGGCACCGACGCCTGTGGCCCGGCCGTGCCCGCGAAGACGCGGACCAGCGCCACGACCGAGAAGAGCACGAGGACGACGAGCTCCACGCCCAGCAGGATCCACTGCGCCCGCGCGGAGACCTCGATGCCGCGGTAGCAGAGCCAGCACAGCGCCAGGAGCCACCCGGCGCCGATCGCCGTCGTGAGCCAGCGGTTGTCCGCCGCGCCGGACGCGCCGAACAGCAGCAGCGTGTACCGGCCGGTGAGCGCGGACTGGCTGCTCATCACCAGCAGCTGCGCGACCGTCACGACCCAGCCGGTGAACCACCCCGCGTGCGGGCCGAACGCGCGCGCCGCCCACGTGAAGTTGGTCCCGCAGTCGGGTTCCGCGGTGTTCAGCTCGCGGAACGCGAGCGCCACGAAGAGCACCGGCACGAAGGACAGCAGGACGAACGCGGCCGCCTTGAACCCGGTACCGGCCAAGACGATCAGTCCGAGCGTCGCCGCGATCGAGTACGCCGGAGCGGTCGACGACATCCCGATGACCATCGACGACACCATGCCCAGGGCGCCGCCGCGCAGCCCCTTCCCGGGGACGGCGGGAGCGACGCCGAGCGCCACGGCCTCCGACATGCGTTGGTCCTCCTGGGGCAAAGCGAGACGACAGAGCCGCCAGACGGTACCCGGCGGGGCGCGCCGAGCGCGTGCGGCTGTGCGCGGGCGCACAAAACCGCCTCGGAAAGCCTCGTGATTTTCGTCCCCCGCCACCGATTCCTCGGCAGACGGCGACGTGCACGCCGGATCACGCGAAGCTGGCGCGGGGGTCTCGCTTTCTGGTCAGGTCTCGATACGCTGCGCACTTGACAAATCACATGCCGAAACACAGGGAGGGACGGCATGGGTGAAGATTCACGTGCGCGCGGACTGGACAACACGGACAGATCATTGATCGCCCTGCTCCAGCAGGACGGCCGCGCGTCGTTCACCGCGCTCGCGAAGGCGGTCGGGCTTTCGGAGGGGGCCGTCCGCCAGCGCGTGCAGCGGCTGTTGCGCGACGACCTCATGCAGATCGTGGCGGTGACCGATCCGGTCAACGTCGATCTGACGAGGCAGGCGATGGTCGGGATCAGCGTCGACGGCGCCGATCCGCGCGAGGTGGCGAACAAACTCGCCGAACTGCCGAACGTGCACTACGTCGTGTTGTGCGCCGGGCGGTACGACCTGCTGGCCGAGCTCGTCTGCCGCGACGACGACCACATGCTCGAGGTGCTCGGCGAGGAGATCCGGCAGATCCCGGGCGTTTCCGGGACCGAACTGTTCGTGTACCTCAAGCTGGCCAAGCAGAACTACTCGTGGGGCCGGCTCACGGCGTAGCGGTCGTGAGTGAGAAACAGGGTCAGAACACTGTTTCTCACTCACGAGGCACTAGACGAACCGCCGGTGCCCGGCCCGGGCGGGAGCCCCGGCTTCGGCGAGCCCGCTCAGCACCGCCGGCAGCGGTTCCCGGTGCAGCACGCCGAGGCGCTGCGTGGCGCGCGTGAGCGCGACGTACAACTCGGCCGCGCCGCGCGGGCCTTCGGCCAGGATCCGCTCCGGTTCGACGACGAGGACGGCGTCGAACTCCAGGCCCTTGGTGGCCGACGGCGTCACCGCGCCGGGCACGCCCGGCGGCCCGATCACCACGGCCGTGCCCGCACGGCCGTCCTCGTCGCGGGCGAATTCGCCGATGGCGGCCGGCAGTTCGCCGTCCGCAACTTGTCTGGACCAGGGCCGGATCCCGCTCGCCCGCACCGATTCCGGCGGCCGCGCGTCCGGGGCGAACCGCGCGAGCAGGGCACCGGCGACGGTCATGATCTCCGCCGGTGTGCGGTAGTTCACGGTCAGTTCGCGGTACTGCCAGCGGTCGCCGACGTAGGGCGCGAGCACCGGGCCCCACGCCGTCGCGCCGGCCGCCGACCGGCGCTGGGCGAGGTCGCCGACGATCGTGAACGAGCGGCTCGGGCAGCGCCGCATCAGCACCCGCCAGTCCATTTCGGACAGTTCCTGCGCCTCGTCGACGACGACGTGCCCGTACGTCCAGTCCCGGTCCGCCGCCGCGCGTTCGGCGAGGTCGCGGGGGTCGCGCTCGACGAACCGCTCGGCCAGGTCCTCGCCGAAGAGCAGGTTCTCGGCGCTCAGCAGGACGTCTTCGTCCATCTCCTCGCGGTCCAGCTTGAGGACGTCCAGGACGCCGGCGGAGTACTCGGCCTCTTCCGCCGCCTGCCGCCGCCGGGCCGCGCGGTCGGCGGCCTCGTCGCGGCCGAGCAGGTCGACGAGCTCGTCGAGCAGCGGCACGTCCGAGACCGTCCAGGCGCCGCCGTCCGCGCGGAACAACGCGGGGTCGGCACCGGCGGCCGCGAGCCGGCGCGGGGACATGTACAGCGGCGCCAGCAGCGTCTCCGGCGTCAGCTCCGGCCACAGCGCGCCGAGCGCGGCGCCGAGCTCTTCGTGCTCGGCCAGCTCTTCGCGGACGTCGGCGCGGAGATCGGCCCACGCACCGCGGTCCTCCCGGGTCAGCCAGCCTTCACCGATCTTCGCCACCGCGCGCTCGGTGAGGATCGTGACGACGTGTTCGCGGAACACCGCGCGGGCTTCGTTGTGCGGCAGGCCCGACCGGCGCGCTTCGAGCCGGGCCTCGGCCGCGACGTCCGCGTCGAGGTCGACGGTGACGTCGGCCAGCTCGACCGGAACCGGTTCGTCCGGCACCCGCTGCCGGTCGGCGACCGCCGCCGCGAGGACGCCGGCCATCTTCGAAGATCCCTTGAGCCGCGCCACCTCCGGCGCGTCTTCGGCGGTGACGCGCAGACCGGGGACGAGGTCGCCGGTGGTCATGAAGACGGCGTCCGATTCGCCGAGCGACGGCAGCACGCGGCCGATGTGGTCGAGGAACAGCGGGCTGGGCCCGACGACCAGTACGCCGGTGCGCGACATCCGCTCGCGCCGGGTGTAGAGCAGGTAGGCGACGCGGTGCAGCGCGACGGCGGTCTTCCCGGTGCCCGGGCCGCCTTCGACCACCAGGACGCCCGCGTGGCCGAGCCGGATGATCTCGTCCTGCTCGGCCTGGATCGTCGCGACGATGTCCCGCATGCCCTCGCCGCGGGGTGCGGTGACGGCGGCCAGGAGCGCCGCGTCGCCGCGTTCGCCGGCACCGGGACGGCCGAACACCTCGTCGGTGAACCCGGTCACCCGGCGGCCGAGGGAATGGAACCGGCGACGGCGGTGCATGTTTTCCGGCGTCGCCGCGGTGGCGACGTAGAACGGGCGCGCGGCCGGCGCCCGCCAATCCAGGAGAAGGGGTTCGTAGTCGTTTTCGCCGTCGAAGAGACCGATCCGGCCGATGTACCCGCGTTCGCCCGAAAGGGCGTCCAACCGGCCGAAGCAAAGGCCGTTGTCGACGACGTTCAGCCGGGCGGCTTCCCGGGCCCGGACGCGCACGTCGGCGTCCCGCTCCACCAGTGCGATCCCGGTTTCCCCCAGCGCGGTCCGGTAACGGGCCCGCGCCTGCTCGCGTTCGCGGTCGAGCCGCGCGTACAGCCCGGCGATGTACGCGCGCTCGTCCCGCAATTCCTCGTCGTACCCCTGATTTGACAATTTCCCCTCACAGCGGTTAGACTGGCTCCAGGTTCGGCGGGTTCTCCTTGTTGTTTCGGAGAGCACGCCGATTTTTTATTGTCCACCCGCCGTCAAGGGGTTCAGCCCAGCATGAATTCGCGCGGGTTCAGCGGCCGGTCGACCACCCGCACGTCCCCCAGCAGCCCGGCGAAACTCCGGTCGACCTTCCCGTCGTAGGACGAGGCGCCGACCAGCCACGAGCCGCCCGGGGCGGCGAGCCCGATCGCCGGCGTCGACGGGTTCCGCACCACCGGGCAGCCATCGACGTACACGACCGTGCGGCGGCCGTCGTTGACCACGGCGACGTGCCACCACTTCTCCACCGCCAGCTCGTGACCCCAGTTCGTCGCGGTGCGGTCCTGGTTGAGCGGGTACACCGCCCACTGCAGCTCCCCACCGTCCGAAAGGGACAGTGTGGCGGCCGATTCCTTCGGGTCGTCGCCGGTCTTGCCCGCCGCCGCGCCGCTGCCCTGGCGGGCGAACAGGCCGCACCAGCCGTGGTGGCCGTCCTTGAAGTCCGCCGGCAGCCGGAAGAACGCCTCGACGGTGTAGCCGCGCTCGAACTTGAGCTTGTTCATCGGCGCCCGGTCGACGGTGCGCAGGTACGCGCCCCGGCTCGGGTCGCGGCCGCCGTCGAAGCTCAGGCTCGCCCGCGACGGCTGCCGCGGCGAGAACTCGCTCGAGTACTTCAGCTGGTCCGGCCCGCTGCCGGGCGCGGTGACGCGCGTGAGGTCGTTGCCGTGCCCGGTCTGGTCGCGCACGACGACGTCGGCCGGCACCGGCTTGCCGTCCTGCCCGCCCTCGAAGCGCCAGTAGGCGACGGTTCCCGGCACCAGGAGCTGCTTAGCCGGGCGCCCGGGCGGGACCGGCACCGGGGCGAAGCCCTTGAAACGCTCGGCGAAGTCGATCTCGAGGCTGAAGTAGTCGGCCGGCCCGCTGCGCTCGGCCTCGATCCGCTGCAGCTCGCTCAGGTGGTCCTGCGCGGCGAGCCACGGCGAGAACGTCCGGACGTCGACCACGCCGCGGGCGAGGTCGAACTGGTAGAGCCGGACCATCGCGCTGCCGCCGTAGTAGCGGTCCTGGTAGTTGGCGATATGCACGTGGACGTCGTGGCCGGCGGCGTTCTTGCGGACCGTGCGGCCGGTCGGCCAGTAGTGGCCGTTGAGCGTCAGGAAGATCTGGTCGTTGCCGTCGACGAGCTCCTTCCAGACGAGCTCGCCGAACGTCGAGAACTGGGCCTGGTGGTCGTCGTCGGCCCAGACGAGTTCGTGGACGGTGAGGATGGCGGGCAGCGTCGGGTGCTGCGCGAGGACCTGCTTCGCCCAGTTCAGGCCACCCGCGGAGGGCCGCCAGTCGAGGGCGAGCAGCAGCCATTCGCGGCCGCCGCCGCGGAAGACGTGGTAGCTGTTGTAGCCGTCCTCGGTGGCGCCGCGGAACGTCGGCGAGTTGCGCTGGCGCTGCGGGCCGAAGGCGTCGAGGTACGGCGACGGGCCGCGCTGGTCGTCCTTCGAACCGTCGATGTCGTGGTTGCCCGCGAGGGTGCTGTACGGGAACCGGCGGCGGTCGAGCGCCTGGAACGACCTGCTGATCCTGGCGAACTCGTCGGCGCGGCCGTTCTGGGTGAGATCGCCGAGGTGGGCGAGGAAGACAACGTTGTCAGCCGATTCGTCGAGGACGTACCGCAGCGAGGCGTCCAGCGGGGCCGCGTCGCCGCGGTCCTCGTCGAACAGGTACTGCGTGTCCGGCATGACCACGAGCGTGAAGCGCGGATCTTCGGCGTCGGGGCGGTGCCGGCCCTGGGCTTGGGCGGCCGGTGCGCCGAGGACGCCCGGCAGGGTCGCCGCGGCGGCGACGGCCGGTGCGCCGAGGAGGAAGGTCCGGCGAGAAGTGTCAGTCACGGGCCGGAAGCTACGGGCGCCGGCCGACCGCCCCGGCAACTGCTGCCGAACGCGGGATGAACAGCGGTACTGTTCGCCCATGAGCGGCCCGCGGGTGTTCCGGATGATCCAGCCCGTCGACGACGTCGAGGTCGCCGTCGCGTTCTACGCCGCCGTCCTCGGCCAGCCGGGTGAGCGGATCGCGCTCAACCGCCACTACTTCCGCTGCGGCGACGTCGTGCTCGCCTGCGTCGAGGCGCCGCCCGAGCACCGCGAGCCGCGCCCGGGCAAGGACCCGCGCATCGTCTACCTCGCGGTCGACGACGTCGACGAGACGTACGAGCGCGTGCAAGCCGCCCGGCCGCGCTGGATCGACGACGCCGTCGAGACGCAGTTCTGGGGCGAGCGGTCGTTCTACGCCGACGACCCGTTCGGCAACCCGCTCTGCTTCGTCCAGGAGGACACGCGCTACTCGGGCGGGCCCGTCGGCTGATCGTCGCCGCGCTGGTGCAGCCGGAACGGCATGACGAACCAGAGGATCCCGAAGATCAGCAGGCACAGCACGGCCATCACGCCCATCGCGATCCCGCCGTAGACGACCTTCGCGATCAGCGCGACCGTCGACGTGATCGCCAGGGCCAGGCAGACCAGCCCGACCAGGACGAGCCGGTTGCCGACGGTCAGGATCCGCTCCCGGCTCCCCGTGCGGAACAGCAGCCGGTGCCAGGCCGCGGGCGCGGTCAGCAGCGCCGTCGCCGCCACGGCGAGCGCCACCGCGGACAGGTGCAGCGACTTCTCGAAGCCGCTGGCGTCGTGGAAGCGGTCGGTGAACACGACCGAAAGCAGGAACCCGAACAGGATCTGCACGCCGGCCTGCGCGACCCGCAGCTCCTGCAGCAGCTCGCCGACGTTGCGCGTCAGCTGCTCGTTGCGGGTCTCGCCGGTGTGTTCGGGCACTCGAAAACCTTAACCGCGCCCGCGATCTCCCACCGGATGGGAAGAACGTGACTTTCCCCCACAATCCGGTCACTCGTTCGTGTGAAGATCATGGTGGCCACCGGCCGCGCTGGTTAGAGAGGGATCATGCGTCTTCTCCCGGCCCTTGCCGCCGCGGCCGCCCTCACCGCGTTCTTCCCCTCCGTCGCGTCCGCCTCCACGTCGCCCGTGCACGTCGCGACCGCGCACGGCACGTTCACCGCGTATGCCCCCAGCGCACACGCGGTGACGTACCGGCCCGATCTCGTGCCCGTCGGCGCCCGGGCGCACGTGTTCAGCCTCTCGGCGGCGCACGCCGGCACGTCGACCACGCTCGTCGTCACCGGCCTGCGTCCGGGCCGCGCTTACGGCGCCCACGCGCACGCTCAGCCGTGCGGCGCCACCGGTGACGCCGCCGGCCCGCACTTCCAGCACGTGCCGGACCCGGTGAAGCCGTCGACCGACCCCGCGTACGCCAACCCACGCAACGAAATCTGGCTCGACTTCACCGCCGACCGGCTCGGCACCGGCTTCGCCCGGTCCACTGTGGACTGGACGTTCGACGCGCGGCGGCCCCGCTCGGTGGTCGTGCACGAGACGCACACGCACACCGATCCCGGCCACGCGGGCACGGCTGGTGCCCGGCTCGCCTGCCTGGACGTGGACTTCTAGTCACCACCCCCAGGAGCGCTCGGGCACCACGCGGATGCGCACGGAGTACTCGGCGTCGAAGGCTTCCGGTGTCTCGAAACCGATCGCCGCGTAGTGGGAGCGGTACTTGTCGAGGTACCCCGGCGCCTCGGAGGCCTTCGCCTCGTCGACGGTCGCTTTCCCGTTGACCACGAGGATCGCGCCGCCGTGCTCGTCGCCGTTGAGGTGGAAGCTCACCTCGGGGTTCGCCGCGATGTGCCGGATCTTCGCGGTGTCCGGCTTGCTGAACACGACGACGTCGTCGCCGTCGAGCACGAACCACACCGGTCGTGGTGCGGGCCGCCCCTTCGGCGTGACGGTGGTCAGCCACGCGATGTTCTCGCCCGCCCGGTCGGCGAGCTTCGGTTCTGCCATTGTCGGTGCCCCCTGGCTCCTCGGTCCTGTGACCCAGGTAACCACGAGGCACCGACAATTCTTCCCGCTAGCGCGAGGCGACCCGGCGCGCGTACCGCGTCCCGGCCGCCAGCAGCACCAGCCCGGCGCCGAGGAAGGCGCCGACCCGGGCGAGGCCGTCGAGCGCCGAAAGGTCGAACAGCACCAGCTTGAGCACCGCGGCGCCGACCAGGACCAACCCCGTCACGCGCAGCCCGACGACGTCGATCCCGCGCAGCAGCAGGAGGAGCGCGGCGACCGTCCAGGACACCGTGATCAGCGCGTGGCCGAGCAGGAAGCCCGAGCGGCCGGGGACCGCGAGCAGCGACCCGCACAGCACCACCCCGGCGGCGCCGTACAGCGCCGCGACACCGGCGAGGAGCCACACCGGCAGGTCGTCGGCCGGGCCGCGGAACACCGCCAGGCGCGCCGCCGCCCACGGCAGCGCGACCGACACGGCGAGGATGAGCGCGGCAACCGCGAGCGACCCGGCCAGTTCGGCGGCCGAGCGGCCGCGCGGGACGATCAGCAGCGCGGGCGTGACGTCGAAGAACACGCCGATCAGCCCGCCGATCGCGGCGAAGCCGAGCGCGGCGCCGAGCGCGAACCGGTTGCGCCCGGCGACCGCGGCCACGACCAGCAGCAGCGCCTCGCCGAGCAGGACTCCGGCGCGGGCCGCGCCGTCGAACTGCGTGACGGTCGCCTGCAGGATCGCGAGCAGGCCGGCCAGCCCGGCCAGGTGCCCGGCGACGCCCGGCCAGAAGCGGCGCGCGGCCCAGACGGCGACCAGGAGGACGCCGGCGCCCGCCGTGATCGGCACGGCCTGCGCCTTCGGCAGCAGCACGGCGGCGATGAGCGTGGGGAGCACGGCCGTCGCCAGCACCGAAAGCGCGGCGGGGTCGTTCTCGCGGCGGCGCAGCACGATCAGCGCGAGCACGATCCCGGCGACACCGGCGCCCCCGGCCGCGGCGGTGTTGGCCCAGCCGCCGCCCTGCCCGAGCACCGCCGTGCTGATCACGGAGGCGAACAGCGGCGGGACGCCGGCGGCGAGCGTCAGCGACGACCAGTCGCGGCGCAGCTGCACCGGCGTCGTCGCGAGCTGGACCATGAGCAGGAAGGTGACCAGTTCGGCGGTGAAGCCGCGGGTGATCATCGGCGCGCAGACGACGCAGCCGACGACGACGGCGGAAGCCAGCAGCGGCGATTCCCAGCGCACGGCCACGAGCAGCCCGCCGACGGTGATCGCCAGCCCGGCCGCGAGCCCGGCGAGCACCGGCAGGAACTCGTAGAGCGACGTCGCGGCGACGGCGTCCAGGTAGAGCGTCGCGATCCCGGTGGCGGCGAGGGCGAAGGCCCCGGTCCGGCCGGCGGGCTTGCGGTGCAGCCACACACCGGTGCTGGTCAGCGCCAGCCCGAAGGCGGCGCCGACGAGCACCCGCGGCAGCGGCCCGAGCCAGCCCCGCTGGACGGCCAGCACCAGCAGCAGGACGACGCCGAGCAGCGTGACGGCCCCGCCGACCCAGGCGAGCACCCGGCTCCCGGCGCCTTCCTTGCCGAGCTTTTCGCCGAGCGTCTGCCGGGGAACGGGCTGGTAGGGCGGCTGCGGAGGGGGCGGGAAGTACTGCTGCGGCGGCGGCTGCCACTGGTACTGCGGCCACGGCGGCATCGGCTGGGGCTGCGGTTGCGGCTGCGGCGGGGGTTGCGGCGCGGCTTGCGGTTGGGGCTGCGGAGCCGGTTCGGGCTTCGGCTGCTCGGTGCGCGCGGTCCGCAGTTCGGCGCCCACCAGGGCGAGGCGACGCCCCAGGTCGTCGATCTCGCCGGCGAGCCGGAGGAGCACATCCGCTTCGGTGGTCATACCGGACAGGGTCACGCACCGGCGCCCACCTGCGGATCCGTAGCACTACTCAAACCCGGGTCACGTCCTGGTCGCGGCCCGCACCTCGTCCATGGTGGTCATGATCGAAACGGTCTCGGCCAGCGGCATGTGGGGGCTCTCGACCTCACCGTTCGCCAGCCGGAGCGCGACCTCGTCGGCCTGGTACCGCAGGCCACGCCCCTCGTCGACGTACTCGAAGCGGCTCCGGTCGCCTTCGCGCGGGATGAGCGTGAAGGAGGCGGGCGCGTAGAAGGCGCCCTCGATCTCGATGCGCGCCTCGGTCCCGACGATCGACGCGGTGGTCGGCGACACCGCGCCGAGCGTGCAGCTGAGCACGGCCTGCGCACCGCCGGCGTAGCCGAACAGCATGGACATCTGGGCGTCGACGCCGGTGAAGGCGGGCGTCGCCATGGCCGCGACGCGCTCGGGTGCACCGAGCACCATCGAGGCGAAGGAGACGGGGTAGATCCCGAGGTCGAGCAGGGCGCCACCGCCGAGTTCGGGGGCGAACAGCCGGAACCCGGGGTCCTCGGCGAACCACTGCCCGTGGTCGGCGAAGACGGTGACGACGTCCCCGAGCCGCGGCAGCAGCTCACGGATGTGCCGGACGTGCGGGAGGAACCGCGTCCACATGGCCTCCATGAGGAAGAGGTTCTTGTCCCGCGCCAGCTCGACGAGGTCCCGCGCTTCGGCGGCGTCCATGGTGAAGGGCTTCTCGACGAGCACGGGCTTGCCGGCTTCGAGCGCGAGCCGCGCGTTGCCGTGGTGCAGGGGGTGCGGCGTGGCGACGTAGACGACATCGATGTCAGGATCGCCGGCGAGAGCTTCGTAGCTGCTGTACCGCGTGGGGATGTTCCTCGGTTCGGCGAAGCGCTCGGCGCTCTCGGCCGTCCGGGACCCGACCGCGGCGACGACGCCGGAGGTGGTCAGCCGCAGGTCGTCGGCGAAGGCCTTGGCGATGCCACCGGTACCCATGATTCCCCAGCGCAGGGGCTTGTCGTTCATGACCGCGAGCCTAGGCGTCCTGGTCGGACATCGTCGTGTCGAAGACCTCGCCCCAGCGTCCTTCGTGGTCGGGGATCTCGGTGTCCGTCGACGTCACGAGCCGCCAGGTCGGCGGCCACGCGCGCTTCGCCGCCGTCTCGGTGACGTCGAGGCGGGCGTAAGGGAAGACGTCGGTCCCCTGGTGGAAAACGCACCCGCCGAACAACGCGTCGTCGCGGAAATCGGTGCGGCGGAACGTCGACGGACCCAGGAATTCGACGTCGGTGAACACGGCGCTGTCGAGAAACACGGTGCCGGCCAGGCTCGCGAGGTCGTGGAACTTCGCGTCGTCGAAGACGGTGGCGTCGTCGAACCGGGCCCCGCCGAAGACCGCACGCCCCTGGAAATCGGCGCCTCGGAACATGGCCCCGGCCTCGAACGCCGTCCCGGTGAAATCGACCGCGCCGAACTCGGCACCGTTGAAGACGGCGAGCTTGGCGAACCGGGCGCCGTCGAAGCTCGAGCAGTCCACGAACGCGCCACCGAACTCGGCGTGGTCCTCGAACCGGGTTCCCTGGAACAAGGCCGTGGATTCGATCCGGGCACAGCGAAAGCTCGCCCGGCCCCGGAACGTCGCCCGGTCGAAGGTCGCCTGCCGCACGACGCAGCCGGCGAAGTCGAAATCGTGCAGGACCGCGCCGGTGAGATCGATGTCGAGGCCGGGCCAGGCCGCGGCGCCTTGGAGGTGACTGTTCAGGACGCGCTGGACGGTCGACCGGACGTGCTGCTCCTGCTCGTCGGGCACACCGGGGTTGCGCAGATAGGCGCAGAACACGTGCACCACGGTCTGGCGCTGCCCGGGGTTGCTCTGCCCGAGCCGTTCGAGCGCGTAGACCCCGGCCAGCCGCACCGGAGCCGTGTCCGCGCCGAGCAGTTCGGCCGATTTGGTGTACAGCTCGGTGATCCGCCGCTCGACGGCGTCCCGGTTGTTGTCGGCGGCGACTTCCCGCTGCTGCTCCAGCGTCCGTTCCAAGGTCCGTTCACGCTGCAGGTGGTCGGCTTCGGTGGACCGCTGCCGCCGCCAGGCCAGGAACAGCGCGAACACCCCACCCCCACCGACGGCGATGCTCAACCCGACCCGGACGGCGTCGAGCCGCGCCCCGGCCAGGGTGCCGCTGACGTTCACCCACCAGATCAACGCGACCACCGCACCCCCGGTGAGCAGGCCGAGGAGGAGCGCGACCAGGAGAACGGTCCGCCCCGGCAACGGTCGCACCGGCTCGGGCGCGGCGGGTTCGGCCATGGTGGGCATGGTGCCGCACCGCCCTGGTCCGCGGGACGGGAAAACTGCGCAGCCACCTCGGTCGGTGCCCCTGGTCGACGTGATCGACACCACAAGCGACAATGGAGGACGTGACCGCCACCCTGAGCAAGCCCGCCCTGAAGATCGGCCCCTACCAGGTCGATCCCCCAGTCGTGCTCGCTCCCATGGCCGGCATCACCAACGTCGCCTTCCGGCAGCTCTGCGCCGAGTACGGCGCCGGCATCTACGTCTGCGAAATGATCACCGCCCGCGCCGTCGTCGAACGGCACCCCGGCACCATGCACATGATGACCTTCGGGGCCGACGAAAAGCCCAGGTCCATGCAGCTCTACGGCGTCGACCCCAAGACCATGGCCGAAGCCGTCCGGATCATCGTCGGCGAAGGGCTCGCCGACCACGTCGACTCCAACTTCGGCTGCCCGGTCGCGAAGGTGACGCGCAAGGGCGGCGGGGCCGCGCTGCCGTTCAAGCGGAAGCTGTTCGAGGCCATCGTGCGCGAGTCCGTGCGCGCGGCTGGTGACGTGCCGTTCACGGTCAAGTTCCGCATCGGCATCGACGACGACCACCGCACTTTCCTCGACGCCGGCCGCATCGCCGAGGCCGAGGGCGCCGCCGCCGTCAGCCTCCACGCGCGCACCGCCGCCCAGCGCTACTCCGGCCAGGCCGACTGGACGAAGATCGCCGAGCTGAAGGAAGCCGTCACCAGCATCCCAGTGCTGGGCAACGGCGACATCTTCAGCGCCGCCGACGCCCTGCGCATGGTCGACGAAACCGGGTGCGACGGCGTCGTCGTCGGCCGGGGCTGCCTCGGCCGCCCGTGGCTGTTCGGCGAGCTCGAAGCCGCCTTCGCCGGCCGCCCGCTGCCGACCCCGCCGAACCTGGGCGAGGTGGCGCGCGTCCTGCGCCGGCACGCCGAGCTCCTCATCTCCCACGACGGCGAGACCAAGGCCCTGCGCGACCTGCGCAAGCACATGGCCTGGTACTTCATGAACTTCCCGGTCGGCGCCGAACTCCGCCGCGGCTTCGCGATGGTGTCCGGCCTGTCCGAGCTGGACGACCTCATCGGCCGCCTCGACCACGACGCCCCGTTCCCCGCCAACGCCGACGGCCCCCGCGGCCGCCAGGGCAGCCCGGGCAAGGTCACGCTCCCGCACGGCTGGCTCGACGACCCGGACGACGACTGCGTCCCGGAAGCGGAAGACATGCACTCAGGCGGCTGAGGCTCACCCCGAACAGCAGCACCCCCAGCGGCACGTGCACGACCTTGACGTGCGCGATCCCCAACGCCACCTGAGCGAGCACGAGCCCGAGAAAGACCACGGCGAACAGGATCGGCCGCGGCGAGCCACCTCCCGGCTTCCACGCCAGAACCGCCGCCACCACCTGCACCACCGCGACGCCGAACACGGTGTACGCGGCGGCGCTGTGCAGCGGGTGCCCGCTCCGGGTGGTCAGCAAGAGGCCGGCGGTGACGGCCGAGAGGAAGACCGCGAAGGTCTCCGAAGCACGCAAGAACGTTCCCATGCGAACCCGACGACGCAGCCCCGTGGAACGTGAGGCCGGATCAGCGTTCCGTCTGCTTGGCGACCGCGCCGATCGCCACCGCGGCGGCACCGCCCATGATCGCGTAGACCAGCGACCTGCGGTACTCGGCCAAGTCCGGCTCCGGTTTCAGCCGCCCGAGGTTGCCGAGGACGCCGAGCGCCGAAAAACCCACGACCACGAGGGCGACCGAGGTGTCCAGGCTCGGCGCGCTGTTGCTCCGCAGGTGCACCTGGAGCCAGGCCGCCATCGCGTCCGGGTACCAGTCGTAGGCGTCGAGACGTTCCCGATGAGCATGAGCACCGCGAGGGCCGACCCCACGGCGATCGCCCCCATCACCACGCCCTTGCGGCCGCTGCCCGCGATCGCCGTGCTCCGCAGCTGGTCGACGAACAGCTGCCCGACCGTGGCGACGGCGAGCAACGCGAGCACCACCTGGACCACCACGACCACCACCGCGCCCAGTGCGTCCCAGAAACCCTGCGGCACCAGCCCCAAGAGCAGCCCGAGCCCGCCGAACACCGCGATCGCGCCGACCACCCACGCCAGCGCCACCGCGAGCGGCTTCACCCACTTCTTCGCGGCGTGACGCCAGAGGACGAGCACTCCGACGAAGACGATCGCCGGAACCACCCACCACCAGCTCGTGAACAGGAAGACCACGAAGTCGCGGACGGCCCGCCCGATGCCACCGAAGAAGCCGAACACGGCGATCAGCACCGTGGCCACGAAGGCACCGACCTTGAAGATGACGAAACCGACGCAGCCGAGCAGGTGCGGCAGGACGGCGGTGAGGGCGGCGACCACGACGCCGATCGCGAACAGATCGGGCCGCCAATGCCGGAGCGAGACGAGCAGCAACGCACCGAGGTAGCCGAGGAGCGCGTAGCCGAGCCAGGTCAGCAGACCGGGCACGCCGGACAACGTCGCGTCGAGCCACCGGCTCGCGGTCGCCGGCTCGGTCAGCCATTCCCAATCTTCGCGCTGGGCGAGCGCCGTCGCCCCCTTCGGCAAGCTGGCGAGGAGGAAGACCGCGCCGACGATCAGCGCCAGCACCAGGCGTGCGAGCTGCGTTCCCACCTGTCGCCCCGCGGTGGCTGACGGGCGTTGGGTCGTGACAACCATGGCCCCCGAGTCGCCCCGGGGACACGACCTGTTACCGCGCCTTCCGCGAAAGTTGTCCACGACCGGGCCCGTGACATCTGTCAGGCCGAAGTCGTGGCGGACGACATCCGTCCCCGGACCCTCGCCGCGACAAGCTTTTCGCATGACGAAGAACGGTTCCCCGCTCCAGACCCTCGCCGTCGAGATCGCCGTCCCGATCGGCGTCTACTACGGGCTCCACGCGCTCGGCGCGAGCGTCTTCCTCTCGCTCGCCCTCAGCGGTGTCGTCCCGCTCGCCCGGACGCTCCACCAGTTCGCCAAGGACCGCACCCTCAACGGCCTCGCGCTCGTCGTCCTGGTCACGAACGTCGTCGGCATGCTGCTGACCTTCGTCTCCGGCGACGCCCGCATGATGATCGCGAAGGATTCGCTCGGCAGCGGCATCACCGGGCTCGTCATCCTCGTCTCCGCGTGCACCGCGGCGCCGATCATGACCAAGACGATCCAGCCGTTCCTCACCCGCGGCAAGGCGGAGAACGAAGCCGCGTGGGAACGCCTCAGCGGCACGCCGAAGTTCTCGCGGATCATGCGTCTCACCAGCGTCATCTGGGGTATCGGGTTCGTCCTCGAGTCCGCCGCCCGCGTCATCGGCGCCTTCACGCTGCCGATCGAAACCATGGTGTGGCTGAGCACCGTCATCTTCGTGGGCGCGTTCGCGGTGATGATGGTCGCCGGCGGCAAGGTCGCCGAGCAGGCGGGCAAGCTGATCGCCGCCGAGGCGAAGGCGGACGCCCGGCCGCTCGTCGCCGCTTGACCTGCGACGATGCCAGGGTGTACAGGTGTGTACATGTACAGCAAGCGGCAGCAGCTGGTCGGCGACCTCACCGGCCTGATCCGCTCCGGGCGCCTCGCCAACGGCGAACGCCTCCCCGGTGAGCACCAGCTCGCCCTGCAGTACCAGGTCAGCCGCGGCACGGTCCGCAGCGCGCTGTCCGAGCTGCAGCAGCTCGACCTCATCTCCACCCAGGCCGGCGTCGGGTCGTTCGTCACCTTCGACGGCGTCCAGCTCGACCAGCGGATCGGCTGGGCCCGCGCCCTCGCCGACGCCGGCGCGCCCGTCACCACCGAACTCCTCGGCATCGAAACCGTCCGGGACCAGGCGCTCCACGAGGAGTTCGGGCCGGAGACCTACGTCGCCGTCCGGCGGCTGCGGCAGGAGCACGACCGCGGGGTTTCCCTGGAAACCGCCACCGTGCCCGCCGTCGGGCCGCTCGCCGAACTCCCCGAAACCGGCCTGCGCGACGGCTCCCTCACCAAGACCCTCGAAGCCGCCGGCCTGGTCTCCGTCGGCGGCGACCAGTGGATCAGCACCGAACGCCTGGACGCCTGCGCCGCCGAACTCCTCGGCCGCAGCATCGGCGAACTCTTCCTCCGCGCCGAGCGCACCTCGGTCGACGCCGAGGGCAGGCTGGTCGAGCGGGTGGTCAGCCTGCTGGACCCGGACCGCTTCCAGTTCCACCTCACCTTCGGACACCGGTGAGCGCGCGGGACCGGGCGCTCGGCGCGTTCACCGGCCTGGCGGTCGGCGACGCGCTCGGCATGCCGACGCAGTCGATGTCCCGCGCCGCGATCGCCGCCACCTACGGGCCGGTCACCGGCCTGCTGACCGCCGTCGCCGAGCAGCCGATCGCGCCCTCGATGCCCGCCGGGTCGATCACCGACGACACCGAGCAGGCCGTCCTGCTGGCCCGGCTGCTCATCGACGGCCGCGGCACCGTCGAGCCGCACGTCTTCGCCGACGCCCTGCTCATCTGGGAAGCGGACATGGTCCGCCGCGGCTCCGCCGACCTGCTCGGCCCGTCGACGAAACGCGCGCTTTCCCGGCTGCAGAACGGCGTTCCGGCCGAGGAAGCCGGCCGCACCGGCACCACCAACGGCGCCGCCATGCGGGTCACGCCGGTCGGCATCGCCACGCCTTCGGAGGACCTGCACCGCCTGGTCGACGCCGTCGTCGCGACCGCGCGGGTCACGCACAACACCAGCCTCGGCATCGCGGCCGCCGCCGCGGTCGCCGCCGCCGTTTCCGCCGGGATCGACGGCGCGAGCCTGCCCGAAGCGCTCGACGCGGGTGAGCGCGCCGCCGTCGTCGGCGGGGAGCGCGGGCACTGGGCGCCCGGCGGGGAGATCGCCGCCCGGATCGGCTGGGCCCGCGGCTGGGTGCGGGGCATGGCGCCGGCCGCCGTCGCCGACGCGGTCGCCAGGGTGATCGGCACGTCGGTCGCGTCGCAGGAGTCCGTCGTGGCCGCGTTCGCGCTGGCCGAGGCCATGGGCGACGACCCGCCGGCGGCGCTGCGGCTGGCCGCCGGGCTGGGCGGCGACACCGACACCGTGGCCGCGATCTGCGGGGCGATGCTCGGGGCCGCGCACGGGGTCGACGCCTTCCGGCCCGACGTCGTCGAGACCGTGCTCAGCGTGAACCGGCTGGAATTCGGCCCGCTGGTCGACGAGCTCCTCAAGCTGCGCCGTCGATGACCGGGCGGCTGGTGCACACCGGGCAGGTCGTCCTCGACCTGGTCATGGCGGTGCCGGCCCTGCCCCCGCCGGGCGGCGACGTCCTGGCGACGTCGACGAACCTCTTGCCCGGCGGCGGGTTCAACGTGATGGCCGCGGCCGCGCGGTCCGGCGCGCGGGTGCTCTACGCGGGCACCCACGGCACCGGTGCGCTGGGCGACCTCGCACGCGCCGCGCTGGCCGCCGAGGGTGTCGAACTGGCCCACGAACCGACGCCGGAGCTGGACACCGGCGTCGTCGTCGCGCTGGTCGACGCGAGCAGCGAGCGCACCTTCGCGACCGGCACCGGCGCCGAAGGACGGCTGCGACCCGATCTGCTCGACCAAGTCCTCCCAAATGATGACGACGTGGTGTACGTGACTGGCTACAGTCTGTTGCACGAGATCAATCGCAGGGCTCTCGTCGAGTGGCTGCCCCGGCTGCCCGGCTCGAGGGTCCTGTTCGACCCCGGCCCGCTGGTGGCCGAAATCGACCCTGGAGAACTCCATGACGTACTGTCCATTGTAGACATTCTGAGCTGCAACGCCCGCGAAGCCGGCGTGCTGGGCGAGCTGCCACCGGTCGCCGTCGTCCGCGAGGGCGCGAAGGGCTGCCGCGTGCACGAACACGGCCGGACCACCGAGGTCCCCGGCTTCGCGGTCGACGCGGTGGACACCAACGGCGCCGGCGACACGCATTGCGGCGTACTGGCCGCGGAGCTGCTGCGCGGCAGTACCCTCCTCGACGCCGCCGTGCGCGCCAACGCGGCGGCCGCGCTTTCGGTGACCCGGCCCGGCCCGGCGACGGCGCCGAGCCGGACGGAGATCGACCACTGGGTGGAGGCCACGACATGAGCGGTTCCCGCAGGCTCGAGGTGGAGACCAACGGCCTCGACGTAATCGACGACGCCGAGCGGCGCGGCAGGCCACGGCAGCTGTTCTGGCCGTGGTTCGGCGCGAACGTGTCGGTGCTGGGGCTGAGCTACGGCTCGTTCACCCTCGGCTTCGGCATCTCGTTCTGGCAGGCGCTGGTCGCCGGCGTCGTCGGCATCCTGTTCTCGTTCCTGCTGTGCGGGTTCATCGCGATCGCCGGTAAGCGCGGGTCGGCCCCGACGATGCTGCTCTCGCGCGCGGCCTTCGGCGTCCGCGGCAACCGGCTGCCGTCGGCGATCTCGTGGCTGCTGACGGTCGGCTGGGAAACCGTGCTGACGGCGCTGGCGACACTGGCCACGGCGACGGTGTTCGACCGCCTCGGCTGGGGCGGCGGCACGGTGACGAAGGTGGTCGCGCTGGTGGTCGTCGCGGCGCTGACCGTCGCCGCCGGCGTGCTGGGCTTCGACGCGATCATGAAGCTGCAGACGTGGATCACGTGGATCACCGGCGTGCTCACGGTCGTCTACGTGGTGCTCGTGGCCGGCGACGTGCACTGGCCGGCGGTCAGCGCGCTGCCGTCCGGCTCGGCGCAGCAGTGGGTGGGCGCGCTGGTGTTCCTGATGACCGGCTTCGGCCTCGGCTGGGTCAACGCGGCCGCGGACTACTCGCGCTACCTCCCGCGCTCGGCGTCGGGCCGCGGGGTGGTCGGCTGGACGACGTTCGGCGCGTCGGTGGCGCCGCTGGTGCTGCTGGTGTTCGGGCTGCTGCTGGCCGGCTCGTCGCCGGACCTGAACAAGGCGATCGCGGCGGACCCGATCGGCGCGCTGACGACGTTGCTGCCGCTGTGGTTCCTGGTGCCGTTCGCGATCGTCGCGGTGCTCGGGCTGGTCGGCGGCGCGGTGCTGGACATCTACTCGTCGGGCCTGGCGCTGCTTTCGGCCGGGCTGCGCGTGCCCCGCCCGGTGGCGGCGCTCGTCGACGGCGTGCTGATGGTGCTGGGCACGGTCTACATCGTGTTCTTCGGCGGCGAGTTCCTCGGCCAGTTCCAGGGTTTCCTGGTCACGCTGGGCGTCCCGGTGGCGGCCTGGTGCGGCGTGATGCTCGCGGACGTCCTGCTGCGCCGCCGCGACTACGCCGAGCGGGAGCTGTTCGACCCGGCGGGCCGCTACGGCGACGTCCGCGTCGAGCCGATCGCAGTGATCCTGGTGGCGACGACGCTCGGCTGGGGCTTGGTGACGAACTCGTCCGCGGACTGGCTGAAGTGGCAGGGCTACCTCCTGGAGCCCCTCGGCCTCGGCGGCCGCGACGGCGCATGGGCGTTCGCGAACCTCGGCGTCCTGGTGGCACTGGCGCTGGGCTTCCTGGCCACATTGCTGACGCGGCAGCGGGTCCGCGCCCAGGAGGCGGCATGAGAGCGGTCCTGGCGGTCATCGACCTGCAGAACGTCTTCGCCGACCCGGCGAGCCCGTGGTTCACCCCACGCTTCGCCGAGGTCGTCCCCCCTATCCGCCGGCTGGTGACAGCGTTCGGCAACGACGTCGTGTTCACGCGGTTCGTCGCACCCGCGAGCCCGGAAGGAGCCTGGAAGCAGTACTACGCGCAGTGGCCCTTCGCCCGGCAGCCCCCGGACGCCCAGCTGTACCAGGTCGTCGACGCGTTCCAGCCACCATCCACAGTGGACGCGACCACCTTCGGCAAGTGGACGCCTCGCCTAGCAACCCGCGTCGGCGGTGCCCGGTTGGTTCTGGCAGGCGTCTCGACGGACTGCTGCGTCCTGTCGACAGCCCTGGCCGCAGCGGACGCAGGCGTCGCGGTCACCGTGGTGTCCGACGCATGCGCTGGCGTGGACGACGAAAGCCACGCGAAAACCCTCGACATCTTGCGGCTCTACAGCCCCTTGGTGACGGTGGCCACAACGGAGGAGGTGCTCGGCTAGGCTCGGCTCGGTGAGTCTCGAAGCCTCGGCGATCGCGTTGACGACAGCGGTGGTCAAGGCCGCCGCGAAGATCTGGCTCGGCGACCGCCCGATCGCCGCCGACGCGAGCGTGAAGGTGTTCGACCTGCTGGAGAAGCAGGTCACCGGCCTCAACGACCGCCGCAAGCTCCGGCTGCTGTTCACCAACCTGGAGTCGCGCGTCGCGGATCGGCTGCTGCCGTTCGTCGACGTCGAGTTCCGCGCGCTGGCCGAAAACGAGCGGGCCGCGGCGGTGGACGCCGTGCGCGAGACGTTCGACCGCGCCGCTCTGACCGACGACGACCTGTTCGCGACCGACCTCGACGCGGCGTTCCTCTACCGCTACCTGCGCCGGACCGTCTCCGGCGTCACCACGCTGCTCCCGGCCGACGGAACCGAGCTGTACAAGCGGGTGCTTCGGGAGTGCTGCGCGTACCTGGTGCAGGTGACGAGCACCCTGCCCCGCTTCCAGCCCGGCGCGCTGGTGACGGTGCTCCGCCGCGAGACGGAGATCCTGGAGGCGGTCCGGAACGTCCTGGCGGCGTTGCCCGAACGCCGTCACCCGGACGACTTCGCGGCCGACTTCCGTCGCCAGGTGGTCACGGCGCTCGACCGCATGGCCCTCTACGGCGCGGGCCTGACCGACGCGACCCGGCTGTACCCGCTTTCGGTCGCCTACCTGAGCCTGAGCGTCACCTCCGACGACGACGCCGCGGCCGGCGACCGGATCGAGCACGTCCTGCCGCGGACGTCCCGGATCCTCCTGCGCGGCGAAGCGGGCTCCGGCAAGACGACGCTCCTGCAGTGGCTGGCCGTGCAGTGCGCGAGCCGCCGCCTGCGAGACGTCGACGGCTGGGAGGACCTGGAGCCGTTCCTCCTCCGGCTGCGGCGCTTCAGCCACGCCCCGCTGCCGGCGCCGGAGCGCTTCCTCGACGAGATCGGCAGGCACATCGCCGACGAAATGCCGGCCGGCTGGGTACAGCGGCACCTGCGCGAGGGCCGGGGCGTCCTGCTGGTCGACGGCCTCGACGAGGTCCCCGACGACCGCCGCCGCGAGGTGCGCGACTGGCTCCGCGAACTCGTGGTGGCGTTCCCGCGCGCCCGCTTCGTGGTGACCACCCGCCCGGCCGCGGTGGCCTCCGCCTGGCTCCACGGCGAGGGTTTCACCGAAGTCCGCCTCCAGCCGATGACCCGCCGCGACGTCCGCACGTTCGTGACCCGCTGGCACTCGGCGTTCCCCGGCGAAACCCTCGACGACGAACGCGACACCCTGCTCGCGGCCATCGGCACCCGCAGCGCGTTGCGCCGGCTCGCCGAGAACCCGTTGCTGTGCGCACTCTTGTGCGCCCTGCACCACGAAGGCAGCGGGCACCTGCCGGACAACCGCATGGAGCTCTACGACGTCGCCCTGCGCATGCTCCTCGACAGCCGCGACGCCGAGCGGCGGATCGAAGCGACCGTCCGGCTTTCGCTGACCGAAAAACTGGTGCTGCTCCGCCACCTCGCGTACTGGCTGGTCCGCAACGGCCACACCGACGCCACGACCGGCGACACCGAACGCCGGCTCGCCGCGAAACTCCGCTCGATGGGCCAGATCGACGTCACCCCGCGCACGGTGTTCCGCCACCTCCTGGACCGCGGCGGCGTGCTGCGCGAACCGGTGCCGGGCCGGATCGACTTCGTGCACCGCACGTTCCAGGAGTACCTCGCCGCCCAAGCCGCGGTCGAAGAGGACGACATCGGCATCCTGACCGCGAACGCGCACCTGGACGAGTGGCGCGAAGTCGTGGTCCTGGCCGCGGGTCACGCTCATCCCGCGCAACGCGAAGTCCTGCTGGAGGGAATCCTCGACTGGGCCGCGGATGAGAAGCAGCGGCTGAAGCTCGACCTGGTCGCGTTGGCGTGCCTGGAAACCTCGCCGGAAATGAGCGAGCGGCTGCGCAACGAGATCGAGGACCGCGCCAGCAGCCTGATCCCGCCGAAGTCGTTCGTCGAAGCGGCGGCGCTGGCGTCGGCCGGTGAGTTCGTGCTGGACCTGCTGCGCGACTGCGATCCCGACAAGCCGCTCTCGGCGGCGGCGACCGTGCGCACAGCGGCGCTGATCGGCGGACCCCAGGCCCTCGAACTGCTGGCCCGGTACGGATCTCACCCGGATCCGGTCGTCGCGATGGAACTGGTCGCGGCGCGGGGGCAGTTCGACCCCGCCGAGTTCGCGGAACGCGTGCTCGCCGACTCCCCGCTGCTGGACGGGTTCCTCACCGTCACCGACCCCGGGATGCTGGCCGGCCTGGACCGGCTGCGCCGGCTCGTCCGGCTGACCTGCTTGTTCAGCGATGGGTACGGCCGGCTCGACTTCGTGCGTGACCTCCGCCGGCTGGAATCACTCGAGGTCGAGGACACCGCCGGGTACGACCTGCCGTCGCTGGCGGGTACCGGGCTGACCCGGCTGGCCCTGACCGGCCCGGCGTTGCCACGCTCGCTCGACCTGGCACCGCTCACCCAGGTGCGCCAGCTGACTTCGTTCGAGACCCGCGTCGAGACCCACGGCTGGGCCGCGCTGGCCGAGCTGCCGGATCTCCGGCACCTGCAGCTGAGCTGGATCGACGATCCCGGACGGCTGGCCGAGCTGACACCGCTGACCGGCCTGGCCTCGCTTTCGCTGAGCCACGCGTTCCGGTTCACCGATCTGACTCCGCTGGCGTTCCTCGAAGAGCCGGTGTCACTCAGCTTCCAAGATTGCCAAGCTCTCGAAGACCTGAGCCTGCTCGGGCGCTGGGCGGACGGGTTGCAGCGGCTGCGGCTGATCGCTTGCAGCGCCCTGGAACCGGCGCCGATCGCGGGGCTGACCGGACTGCGGCTCCTCGACCTCACCGGCGTGAACCTGGCCGACGCTTCGCTGCTTTCGGGACTCGAGCAACTGAGGGATCTCCGGATCCGCGCCGAGACCACCGTGCTCGACCTGGCGCCGCTGGCCGGTCTCCGGCACCTCGAAAGGCTGACCGTGCGGGGTACCGGCGTGCTGGACCTGCGCCCGCTGGCCGGGCGCACCGGGCTGCACGTCCTGACCGGCAACCACATCGAGGTGCTCGGGTTCGACCGGCTGGGCGCGGACTGCGCCCTGCTGCCGCTCCAGGACCGTTGACCTCCGGTTCATCCCGGCGAAGTAGATTCGGCTCCGTGATCGACCACATCAGCATCCCCACCGAGGCCGGAACCTTCGACGCCATCGCCGCCGGACCCGAAGACGGGCGGCCCGTGTTGCTGCTGCACGGCTTTCCCGAAGCCGCGGTCGAGTGGGAGCACCAGGTCGCCACCCTCGGGGTGCTCGGGTTCCGGGCCGTCGCGCCGGACCAGCGGGGCTACTCGCCCGGCGTGCGGCCGGAGCAGGCGACCGAGTACTCGATCGACCACCTCGTCGAGGACGTCGTCACGATCACGAAGGCGCTCGGCTGGGAGCGGTTCGACCTCGTCGGGCACGACTGGGGTGGCGCCGTCGCGTGGTGGACCGCCGACGCGCACCCCGATCGGTTGCGGAGCCTCGCCGTCATCTCCACGCCGCACCCCGCCGCTCTCGCCGAGGCCATGAAGACCGATGAGGACCAGCACCTGCGGACGCGGTACATGACCGAGTGGCGGCAGACGCGCGTCACCGAGCGGCGGATGCTCGAGAACGACGGCCGGGCGCTGCGGGACATGTTCGAGCGGCGGGTGGCGCCGTCCAAGGTCGACGACTACGTCCAGCGGCTGTCCGAGCCGGGCGCGCTCACCGCGGCGCTCAACTGGTACCGGGCGGGGCGGCCGGGCGGGAAGATCGGGAAGATCGCCGTGCCCACTCTGTACGTCTGGAGCACCGAGGACGTCTCCTTCGGGTCGACCGCCGCGCTCGACACCGCGAACTGGGTCACCGGGCCGTACCGGTTCGAGATGCTCGAAGACGTCACGCACTGGGTTCCGGAGGAGGCGCCGGAGGCCGTCACCACGCTGCTCGTCGAGCACCTCCACGCGCGGTAACCGCCCGTCACCCCGCCGGGCGGATCACGGGTAACCCACCCACCTCGCGGTACGGCCGGTTCGGCGCGTTCGTGTTCACTGGGGCGCGTGGATACCGCGACCGAACCCGAGACCGAGCAGGTCGTCTTCGTCACCGAAGACGGCGTGCCCACCGGCGAAACCGGCCCGAAGCTGGCCAGTCACCACGAGCACACCCGGTTGCACCTGGCCTTCTCGTGCTACGTCCTGCGGCGAAGCGACAACGCCCTGCTGATCACCCAGCGCGCGCTCGACAAGAAGGTCTGGCCGGGGGTCTGGACCAACAGCGTCTGCGGCCACCCCGCACCCGGTGAGTCCCTCGAAGACGCCGTCCGCCGGCGCGCGGGTTACGAGATCGGGCTGCCCTCGCTGTCCGGGCTGCGCTGCGTGCTGCCGAACTACCGCTACCGGACGCCGCCGTTCCAGGGGATCGTCGAGAACGAGTTCTGCCCGGTGTTCGCCGCGTGGACCGACGACGAGCCGGCGCCGAACCCGGCCGAGGTCGGCGACTGGCGCTGGATTGCCTGGAGCGATTACACGGAGCTACTGAACGACGTCACGGCGGATGTGAGTTACTGGGCCAAAGATCAGTTCGCCCAGCTCAAGAGCATCGAGCCGTTCTCGAGCCTCTGACCGGACCACTCCGCAGAGTCACCGGCACTGTCCCGTTTGAGCGAAATTCACCTTCGTCCGCACCGACGCCTCAAGGGTGGCCTCCGCCGCGACGACAACCAAGGGGTGGTGGAGGTGGGCATGGTCGCCGAGGGCGAAGGCACGCTGAGCCGGACCGGCCGCCCACGGCCGCCGGACCTGCTCCGCCTGCACGAAGCCGTCGCGAGCCTCTTCGCGACCCAAGGCGATTGGCGCCGGGCCTACCAGCACCTGCGGTCCGCGCTGGACATCGCCCGCGACGGCAGCCTGCGCGACGCCCTGACGTCGAGCTACAACCGCCGTTACCTCGACGAGCGGCTCTACGGACCGTTCACCGACCGTCGCCCACTCGGTATTGCGCTCGTCGATCTCGACCGCTTCAAGCGCGTGAACGACACGTACGGTCACCTCGTCGGCGACCGCGTCCTCCGTCGGGTGGCCGATCTGCTGCAGGAGGAACTGCCGCCGGACGGCTTCTGCGCCCGCTACGGCGGCGAGGAGTTCGTGCTCTGGCTGCCCGGCGTCGACGCGGGGCACGCGATCGGCATCGTCGACGCGGCCCGCGTGCGCGTCGCCCGTCACCCCTGGTCAGAACTCCAGCCCGGGTTGCACGTGACGATCAGCGCCGGACTGGCGCACGAGGCCGGCGCGCCGTCGTCACCCGAACGCCAGCTGCGCAGCGCCGACCGCCTGCTTTATGCGGCGAAACGCGCGGGCCGCAACAAAGTGGCCTATCACGACGCGCAAAGCACGCAGTTAATAACCCACTCTGAGTAACGTAAACACCGCATTACTCCGGATTGCCGATCAGTGGCTTCACCCGTTTGTCGACGCCCACCGCCCGTTCGTCGACTCAAGGTGAAGAAATTTCCGGGAGGGTGTCGTCACGAACGGGGGGTATCCGTACGATAACGAAAACCTCCGGAGGAACGATCACCTCCTGCGGGGGAGGACGTCCTAGTCGAGATCGTGCGGAAGGAGACCGAGTGCCGGACGAGCACGACAGCCCGGGAACCGGTCGCCGCACCGATGGTCCGGCGCGGCCGCGGACGGGTAGACGCAGGTCGATGGAAGACCAGGGCGGCATCAGCGTCTCGGACGTCGTGGCCAAGACCACCGGGGTGCGGCCGACGCCGCCCCGCGAGCCGGACCAGCCGGGCCGCCGCGCGGCCGAGCCGCCGTCCCGGGCGCGGGCACCGCAGCCGCCCGCCGAAGACCCAGTACCCACGGACGCGAATCGTCAACCCCGCCCCCCGCGCCCCCGCCAGCCCCGCCGCACGGCAGCGGCGGCCCCGGCCCCCGAGGCGCCGCTCCAGCGCCGCCCCCCGGCGGCCAACCCGGGCCCCCAGCAGACGTCGGCGGCTCCGCAGCCCCCTCGCCGCCCGCGACGCCCGGGCGCGGAGGCGACCCCGCCAGCCGAAGGCGGAGCCCCCCGACGAGCCCTCGACGGCCGCCGCGCGGTGACCCCCGACGACACGGCTCGGCGCAGCCCGGCCGCGGATCGGCGTGGCCCTGAGGACGCAACCACGCGCCACACGCCCGCAGCTGACGGATCAGCCGGTCGGCGCGCGGCCGCACCCGACGACGCCGGTCCCCGCCACACGCCCGCAGCTGACGGACCCGGTCGGCGCGCGGCCGCCCCCGACGACACAGGTCCCCGCCACGCTCCCGCAGCCGACGGCCCCATCGGCCGACGCGCGGCCGGCCCCGAGGACGCCGGGCCTCGACGCAGCCCCGCTGACAGCCCCGCGCCGCGACGCTCGGCTGCCCCCGAAGACGCACCTACGCGCCACACGCCCGCAGCCGACGGCCGACGCGCGGTTGCCCCCGACGACTCAGGTCCGCGGCACGCTCCCGCAGCCGACGGCCCCACCGGCCGACGCGCGGCCGCGCCCGACGACGCCGGCCCCCGCCACGCTCCCGCAGCCGACGGCCCCACCGGCCGACGCGCGGCCGCCCCCGACGACTCAGCTCCCCGTCACGCTCCCGCAGCCGACGGCCGACGCGCGGCCGGCCCCGACGACGCGGCTCTGCGCCACGACGGGCCCGCGGCCCGGCGTGCGGCTGCGCCCGAAGACTCAGGCCCCCGTCGCCCGATGGCGGCCGATGGCCCCGCCGGTCGGCGTGCGGCCGAGGGACCCGCGCCTCGTCGTGGTGCCGCGCCCGACGGGCCCGCGCCGCACCGTGCTCCCGACAGCGCTGCGATGCGGCGTCCGGCGACCGCGCGGCCGGTCGGCCCGCCCGGAACCCCGGACAGCCCGGCACCTCGCCGGGCACCGGCCCTCGACGAGAACACCGGCCGCGCGGCCACGCCCGACGGGCCCGCGGTTCGCCGTCCCGCCGCCGCACGGCCCGCCGCCACCCCGGACAGCCCCGCCGCTGCCCGCGAAACCGCTGCGCCCGAAGCCGGCGGCCGTCCGGCGGCCAACGGGGCCAACGGGATCTCCGCCGTACCTCCGCGGTCCGCTCTCGATCCCCTCACCATGACCGACGAGATGGAAGCGATCGACGAGGCGACCCAGTACCGCCGCAAGATCGACCACACCCTCGCCCGGTTCTCCGCCGCGCACGACGAGATGAACGCCGAAGAAGAGAAGCGGCGGGTGCGGCGTGAGCGGCTCTCGCCCGCTTCGATCCTCGAGAGCACCCGCACCGCCCTTCAGCGGGTGGTCACCACCACGCCGCAGGGTGAAGACGAAGCCGTCTCCGAGGAACAGGCCGCGCAGACCCGGCTCCAGGAGAAGAAGGCCCGGAAGATCGAGCGCTCGGTGCGGTTCGGGCGGATCGCCGCCGCGGTCGTCGCCGGGCTCGTCTTCCTCGGGATCGGGGGTGCGTGGGGCGCCCAGACGTACTTCGACGCAAAGTTCACCCAGGTCTCCGCGCTCGACGAGAACTCCGCCGACATCCAGGACGCCGACGCGCAGGCCAACGACGAGAACTTCCTGATGGTCGGCTCCGACACCCGGGACGGCGCCTCCGCCGAGGAGGGCGTCGGCACCGCCGACAGCAATCCGGGCGCGCGCTCCGACACCGTGATGGTGGCGCACATCCCCGCGGACCGGAAGCGGGTCGTGGTCACGTCCTTCCCGCGTGACCTCGAGATCGACCGGCCCGAGTGCCAGCGCTGGGATCCCGCGCAGAGCAAGACGACCGACGAGAAGGTCCCCGAGCAGAAGATCGCGAAGCTGAACACCGCCTACGCGGTCGGCGGCCCGCCCTGCACCACCAAGGTGATCCAGCAGCTCACCGGTCTGCGGATCAACCACTTCGTCGGCATCGACTTCAACGGCTTCAAGGAGATGGTCGACGCCGTGCACGGCGTCACCGTGCACAACGAGACCCCGATCGACGACACGACCCTCGGCAAGGTGCTGATGGAGACCGGCGACGTGACGATCTCGGGCGACCAGGCGCTGAACTTCGTGCGCGCCCGGCACGTCAAGGGCGACCCGACGTCGGACTACGGCCGGATCAAGCGGCAGCAGGAGTTCATCGGCGCGCTGCTGCGGAAGGTCATGTCGTCGGACGTCGTGCTCGACCCCGGCAAGCTCAGCGACTTCATCACCGCCTTCGCGAAGGCCACCTTCGGCGACAACCTCGGCGTCAAGCAGATGATGACGCTGGCGCAGTCGATGAAGGGCCTCGACTCGTCGAAGATCACCTTCCTGACCGTGCCGACGGTCGGCCTGCCCAACAGCCGCGGCAACGAGGTCCTCGTCCGCAGCAAGACGAAGTCGCTCTTCGACGCGCTGCGCAACAACACCCCGCTGCCGGACGCGAACGCGCCGGTCCCGCCGAGCGAGCAGGCTCCGCCGACCAGCACGTCGAAGTCGAAGACGGGCAGCTCCAAGAGCACCACGACGAGCAAGAAGAGCAGCACCACGGGCTGATCCGCGAGGATCGTTAGACCGGGTTCACGTGCGGTTCACCCGGCGATGCGGTGTTTGGTCACGGTTGGCCGTAGGGTTGGGCCATGCGTGAGGCTTACCATGTCGAACTCGAACAGCTCGCCGTCAACCTGGCCGCCATGTCGGTCCAGGTCGCCGACGCCATGGAGCGGGCCACGAGGGCACTGCTGGAGGTCGATCTCAGTCTCGCCGAGCAGGTGATCAGCGACGACGCCAAGGTCGACGACGCACGCGCCCAGTGCGAAGAGCAGGCGTACGCCCTGCTGGCCCTGCAGGCGCCTGTGGCGACCGATCTGCGCACCGTCCTCGCGGCGATCCACGCCGCAGAAAGCCTGGAGCGGATGGGCGATCTGGCGCTGCACGTGGCGAAGGCCGCGCGGCGCCGCCACCCCGACCCGGTGCTGCCCGACGCCGTGCGCCCGTACTTCGCCGAGATGGGCGAGGTCGCGGTGAAGCTGGCCCGCTCGACCGAGCAGGTCATCAAGACGAAGGACGTCGAAGCGGCGAAGACGCTCGAGTCCGACGACGACCAGGTCGACGACATCCACCGCCACCTCTTCACGGTCCTGATGGACCGCGAGTGGCCGCACGGCGTCGCCGCGGCGGTCGACGTGACGCTGCTGGGCCGCTTCTACGAACGCTACGCCGACCACGCGGTGTCGGTCGCGAAGCGGATGATCTTCGTGGTCACCGGCAAGATGCCGGGCTACGGCTCGGACGACGACATCTGAGCCGCACCAACGAGAAAGGCCCCCGGCCGGCGCCGGGGGCCTTTTTTTGCGAAGACACCGCATTGCTCCACTTTGGACAAAAGAAAGGCCTTTCTCGCCGACCCCGAGCACCGGCGAGAAAGGCCTTCCCCGACAACGACTACTCAGCCGAAGCGGCCGGAAATGTAATCCTCCGTGGCCTTTTCGTCCGGGTTGGAGAAGATCTTCTCCGTGTCGTTGAGCTCCACCAGCCGGCCCGGCTGCCCGACGCCGGCGAGGTTGAAGAACGCCGTCTGGTCGGAAACCCGCGCTGCCTGCTGCATGTTGTGCGTGACGATGACGATCGTGTAGTCCTTCTTCAGCTCCCCGATCAGGTCCTCGATCGCGAGCGTCGAGATCGGGTCCAGCGCCGAGCACGGCTCGTCCATCAGCAGGACGTCCGGCTGGACCGCGATCGCGCGGGCGATGCACAGCCGCTGCTGCTGACCGCCCGAGAGGCCGCCGCCCGGTTTGTTGAGGCGGTCCTTGACCTCGTTCCAGAGGTTCGCGCCGCGCAGGGCGCGCTCGGCGATGTCGTCGAGGGTCTTCTTGCCCTTGGTGCCACCGAGTTTCAGGCCCGCGACGACGTTGTCCTTGATGGACATCGTCGGGAACGGGTTGGGGCGCTGGAAAACCATGCCGATCGTGCGGCGGACCTGGACCGGGTCGACCGCCGACGCGTAGATGTCCTCGCCGTCGAGCAGCACCTGGCCGTCGACGCGGGCGCCGGGGATCACTTCGTGCATGCGGTTGAGCGTGCGCAGCACCGTCGACTTGCCGCAGCCCGACGGGCCGATGAACGCGGTGACGTTGCGCGGTGGCACGGAGAGGGTGACACCGTCCACGGCGTGGAACTTGCCGTAGTAGATGTCGACGTCCTTGACATCGAGTCGTTTGGCCATCAGGAACAGCTCACTTCTTCTTCGGGGCGACGAGGCGCGCGAACACGGTGGCGAGGAGGTTGATCAGCGCGATGATGATCACCAGGGTCAGTGCGGCGCCCCAGATCCGGTCGAAGCCGACCGAGCCGGGATCCATCGAGTTGGTGACGCGCTCGTTGTTCATCAGCAGCGGGAGCGCCGCCTGCTCGCCGCTGAAGATGTCCCAGTTCGTGTAGGCGGAGTAGCCGACCAGGACCAGCAGCGGCGCCGTCTCGCCCATCACGCGGGCCAGCGCCATCATGACGCCGCCGACGATGCCGGACATGGCCGTCGGGAGCACGATCTTCATGATCGTCTTCCACTTCGGCACGCCCAGCGCGTAGGAGGCCTCACGCAGGTCGTCCGGGACGATCCGCAGCATCTCTTCCGACGAGCGGACGACCACCGGGATCATCAGCAGCACCAGGGCCAGCGACACGGCGAAACCGCTGCGCGGCAGGCCGAACGTGGTGATCCAGAGCGCGTAGATGAACAGCGCCGCGACGATCGAGGGGACACCGGAGAGGATGTCCACCATGAACGTGGTGGCCTTGGCGAGCTTGCCGCGGCCGTACTCGACGAGGTAGATCGCGACGAGCATGCCGATCGGCACCGCGATGACCGCACAGACCAGACCCTGCAGCAGGCTGCCGATGATGGCGTGCAGCACACCGCCGCCGACCTCGTCGGACAGGAAGTTGCCCAGGTCCTGCGACCACCAGTTGGAGTACGGGATGCGCTTGATGCCGTTCGCGATGACCGTGTACAGCACCCAGACCAGCGGGACGACGGCGATCAGGAACGACAGCCAGACCAGCGTGGTCGCGACGCCGTTCTTGACCTTGCGGGCCAGGCTGACCTGCTGGAACGCGGGGGTCGTGGCCGGGGCTTCGAGCGTGCTGGTCATGCTCGGTCTCCCTTCTTGCCGATGACGGACCGGGCCGCGAAGTTCACCAGGAAGGTGAGCACGAACAGCACCAGGCCGGCCGCGATGTACGCGCCCGCCGAGACCTCGTTGTTGAACTCGCTGTAGTTGGCGGCGATCTTCGAGGCGAAGGTGGCGCCGCCGTCGAAGAGGCTCCAGTCGAAGTTCTTGCCCTGCGGGATCAGCAGGATCACGGCCAGCGCGATCGTCTCACCCAGTGCCCGGCCGAGGCCGAGCATGGACGCGCCCACGTACCCGGCCTTGCCGAACGGGAGCACCGTGGTGCGGATGACCTCCCAGCGGGTGGCACCGAGCGCGAGCGCGCCCTCCATGTGCGGGGTGGGCGTGCGCTCGAAGACCTCACGCGAGAGCGAGGTGATGATCGGCAGGATCATCACGGCCAGCACGATGCCGGCGGTGAAGATCGTGCCGCGCACGCTCGGCGCGACGTTGCCGGGGGCCAGCAGCGGGAACCACGAGAACGTGTCGTTGATCCACTGGGAGAACGGCTCGATCGCCGGGGCGAAGACGAGGATGCCCCAGAGACCGAAGATGATCGACGGCACGGCGGCGAGCAGGTCGATGACGTACGCGAACGGCCGCGCGAGCCGCTTCGGCGCGTACTGGGTCAGGAACAGGGCGATGCCCAGGGAGACCGGCATCGCGATGATCAGGGCCACGACCGAGGTCGCCACGGTGACCTCGAGCAGGTCGAGGATGCCGAACGACATGTTCGCCGGGTCGCTGGTCGACCAGCCGTGGTTGGTGAGGAAGTTGGCCTTGTTGGCCTGCAGCGCCGGGATCGCCTGGATGAGCAGGAAGAGCCCGATCAGGCCGATCAGGGCGACGACGAAGATCCCGGCCCCGGTGGTCAGGTTCTGGAAGATGCGGTCACCGGGCCGCACCTTCTTCGCTTTCTCGCCCGCGGGCGGCTGCGGCGCCGCCGGCGGGGCTGGTTGCTCCGAAATCGGGACCTCCGGGGGCGTCGTGGCGGACGACGAACGCCCACCGGGGTCGCCGGTGGGCGTTCGCGTCGAGGATGACTCGCTCATCAGCTACTTCTGACCAGCCTCTATCACTCGGATGTCAGTCGCAATGCCGGTTCAGGAGATCGCCTTGACGGCGGCCAGGACCTTGGTCTGCAGCGACTGCGGGATCGGCACGTAGCCCTTGGCGGACAGCGGCTGCTGACCGTCGGTGGCGGCCACCGTCAGGAACGCCTTGACGGCCTTCGCGACATCCGGGTTCGCGTACTTCGAGCAGACGATCTCGTAGGTCGTCAGCAGCAGCGGGTAGGCACCCGCGGTGTTGCTGGCGTAGATGCCGTTGAGGTCGAGCGCGAGGTCGTTCGAGCCGTCCTTGAGGAACTTCGCCGCGTCCAGTGACTTCGCCACGTTCGCCGCGTTGAGCTCGACACCGCCGGAGCCGCTGTCGATGAGGGCCGGGGTCAGGCCGTCCTTGGCGAACGCGCCCTCGACGTAGGTGATGCCGCCGTCGGAGGCCTTCACCGCGGTCGCGACACCGTTGGAGCCCTGCGCACCGTTGCCGACGCCACCGTTGAACTTCTTGCCGGCGCCCTTGGTCCAGTCCGCCTTCGCGGCCGCGCCGAGGTACTTCTGGAAGTTGTCGGTGGTGCCCGACTCGTCGGCGCGGGAGACGACCTGGATGGCCTTGTCCGGCAGGTTCAGGCTCTCGTTGCCCTTGACCGCCTTGATGGCCGGGTCGTTCCACTTGGTGATGCCACCGCTGAAGATCTTGGCGGTCACCGACGGGGTCAGCGTCAGCTTGTCCACACCGGACAGCTTGTAGGCGACCGCGATCGGGCCGACGACCAGCGGGATGTTCCAGGCGTCGCTGGCGCAGCGGGCCTTGGCGGCCGCGGCGTCGGCGTCCTTGATCGGCGAGTCCGAGCCGCCGAAGTCGATCTGGTTGGCGTTGAACTGCTTGACGCCGGCGCCCGAGCCACTCGGGTTGTAGTTGACCTGCTGGCCCGCGCACTTCTTGCTGTACTGCTGCGTGAAGATGTCGATGGCGTTCTTCTGCGCCGACGAACCTTCCGCGGAGAGCGGGCTCTTGCCACCGCACTCCACGGCGGCGGTGCCGGTCGCAGCGGGCGCCGAAGCCGAGTTCGAGCTGCCGCTGTTGGTCGCCGCGGGGTCGGAACCACAGGCGGCGAGCACGAGGGCGGCGCTCGCGACGATGCCCACCGCGCTCAGGGGCCGCATGATCTTCACTGCTGTTTCCTCCATCAGGAGCTTGACCGGGTCGTCGCGGCGTGCTGCCGCGCCGGATCCGGACATTAGGCAGCGCCGGTGGACGGTCACCCCTGTCCAGGTGAACGAAAAGTGAACAAGGCTCCGGATGTGAGCAGTGCTACTACCCCGATAGGGTGCCGTGTCCGCGCCGTGACCTGCGCGTTCGCACACCGTGACGGGGTGCTCGCACCCCGTCCACCGTGGTCACCGACCGTACTGGACGTCGGTTTCGTGACGGGAAAACCCGAGCTTCGTGTAGACCGCGAGCGCCGGGGCGTTGTCGCCTTCGACGTACAGGATGATCTGGCCCAGTCCCCGGCCCGCGAGGTACCGCAGCCCGGCGAGGGTCAGCGCCCGGCCGAGCCCGCCGCCCTGCGCCGCCGGGTCGACGCCGACGACGTAGACCTCGCCGACGCGCTCGCCGCCGAACCGGCCCGGGGTGGCCTCGTGCACCTTCGTCCAGTGGAAGCCGATGACTTCGCCGCGCTCTTCCGCGAGGAAGAACCCCTCGGGGTCGAACCACGGCCGGCGCTCGTCGGCGCGGATGTCGTCGGCGGTCAGCGCGCCCTGCTCGGGGTGCCAGTCGAAGGCCCGCGCGTTCACCCGGACCGCGGCGTCCTCGTCCTGCCCCGGCACGAACGTCCGCAGCGAGACGCCGTCGCGCAGCACCGGCTCGGGCCAGTCCGCGCCCTCGACGTCGGTGTGCAGGATCAGCAGCTCGCGCTTGCGCTCCAGGCCGGTCTTCAGCGCCAGCTTCCGCGCGGCGGGGTGGTCGCCGTGCGCCCAGATCCGGAAGCCGACCGCGGCACGCTCGTCGAGCGCCTGAAGCAGCTTCGCGCCGTAGCCGCGGTTGCGATGGGCCGGGTGCACGAAGAGCTCCGCGACCTGGTGCCCGAAGGAGTCACCGGTGGTGTCGACGTGGGCGTAGCCGACGACGTCGCCGTCGATGCAGGCGACGAGGTGTTCACCGCCGTCGAACTCGCCGGGCAGCGGCCCGCCGGGCGCCACCTCGGGCCGCCCGTCGGCCTCGCGGACGGCCAGCAGCAGCCCGCGGACGTCCTCGAGCTGCTTTTCGTCCAGTTCCTGCCGCCACTCGCCTTCACCACTCACCCTGCGACCGTACCCGCGGGAGAGGCAACGCGACGGTTCTCGCCGCGTCCTGAGAAGTGTGGTGGTGTCAGTGCGCGAGTTCGGGGGTCTCCGCCGGCGCCTCGGCCGGGACCGGCTGGCGGGGCACGCCGGCCTTGGCCGGCCGCTCGAACTTGTAGCCGACGTTGCGCACGGTGCCGATCATCTGCTCGTGCTCCGGACCGAGCTTGGCGCGCAGCCGTCGGACGTGGACGTCGACCGTGCGCGTGCCGCCGAAGAAGTCGTAGCCCCAGACCTCCTGCAGCAGCTGGGCGCGGGTGAACACCCGGCCGGCGTGCTGGGCGAGGTACTTGAGCAGCTCGAACTCCTTGTAGGTGAGCTCGAGGGTGCGCTTGCGCAGGCGCGCGGTGTAGGTCGCCTCGTCGATGACCAGCTCGCCGACCCGCAGCTCGGCGTCGACCTGCGCGGAACCGCCGTCGCGCGTGGTGACCAGCCGCAGCCGGGCGTCGACCTCGGCCGGGCCCGCGGTCGGAAGCAGGATGTCGTCGGTGCGCCACTCGGCGCTGACAGCCACCAGGCCGCCCTCGCCGACGACGGCGATGATCGGCGTGGCCGCCTCGTCTTCACCCGCGCCCTTGAGCAGCCGGCAGAGGCTCTTCGCCGAGGCCAGGTCGCTGCGGGCGTCGAGGACGATGACGTCCCGGTGGCCCGCGTCGAGCAGGGCCGTCACCTCGGGCGGGCGGACGCGTACGGTGTGCGGCAGCAGGTCCAGCGCGGGAAGCACCGCAGTGGCGTCGGCTTCCGCAGTCAGCACCAGAAGGTCCAGGCTCATGAGCCGCACCGCCTCCACAAATCGTCGCCGCTCGGTGGCGTTGTTCGGTGCTAAGTGAGAATAGCGGCTCGAACGCCCGGCACCTAACCCTTGCTGGATCGATCACACCTGGAGAAACCCCGGTGGACCCGACGAACAGGAGTACGGACGCGATGGTGAGCAGGCCCGTGACCCGGGACGACCGACCCGGACCGACGCCGGACGCGCGGCGCCGCGGACGCCGGGCCCGGCGCTGGGTGATCGCACTGGTCGTCCTGGTGCTGTTGCTGGTCGGCGCCGATTTCGGGGCCGCCGCGTACGCCGAGCACATGATCTCGCAGAAGGCCCGCACGCAGCTGCAGCTGACCGACGACCCGTCGGTGACGATCCACGGCTTCCCGTTCCTCACGCAGGCGCTCGGCGGTGACTACAGTCACATCAGCGTGTCCGCCGCCGGCATCCCGGTCGCGGACAAGCTCCAGGACGTCGCGGTGAACGCCGAGCTGGAGAACGTCTCGGCGCCGCTGTCCGACCTCACCTCGGGCAACACGAAGGCGATCACCATCGGCGAGCTGACCGGCGCGGTCACCATCAAGGCCGCCGACCTGGCCCGTCTCTCGCCGCTGGACAAGATCAAGGACCTGCGGATCGAGCCGTCGAGCACCGACTACGTCGAGAACGGCGACGCCGGCCAGAGCGAGCCGGCGCCGACCACCACGACCGGGGCCGACGGCCAGCCCGTCGACGAGTCGAGCACCGGTGTCCGCATTTCGGGACACCTTCAGTTCGCGGGCAAGGATCTGGAAATCTTCTGCTTCGCGATGATCGAAGCCGACGCGAAGGGCGGGACGATCAACTTCATCCCCAAGCGGCTGCAGTTCGGGAACGACCAGGAGACCACGGTCGTCCCCGCGGCGGTGCAGAAGGCGCTGCTGCCGAACTTCAAGGCGTCGATCAGCACGAAGGACCTGCCGCTGTCGGTCACCCCGACCGGCGTGCGGGTGCAGAGCGGATCGGTCACGATCAAGGGCGAAGCGACCAATGTGTCCTTCGCGGACCTGAGCAAGTAGAGGAGCGGTGCGGTGACGGGACTGTGGGTGCTCGCGGCGACGCTGGTGGCCGCCGCGGCCGTCGGTGTCCTGCTGAAGGCCCGCAACGGGCGCGTGCGCGAGGCGAAGCCCGCCGTGCGTGAGCTGCCCGGTCCCGTCGCCGCCGCCCTCGACCCGGCGTCCGCCGTGACGCTGGTCCAGATCTCCACCACCTTCTGCGCGCCCTGCCGGCACGCGAAGGCCGTGCTCGCCCCGCTCGCCGAGCGGACCGACGGCCTGCACCACGTCGAACTCGACGTCACGAACCAGCCGGAGGTCGCGCAGTCGCTGTCCGTGCTGCGGACGCCGACCACGATCGCGCTGACCCCGGACGGCCGGGAGCTGCTGCGCGTCGGCGGCGTCCCGAAAGGACCCGAGCTGCTGGCCGCATTGCAGCCGCATCTCACGACTCGGACGCCCTGACCAGGGACCTTCCCATGAATTGGGATTTCTCCCAGAGTGTGAACGTGGTTCCCACCCTGAGGGAGAGCTGGGTACGCTCGCACCCGTGACCAGGCTGAGCACGTTCCTCACGCAGCGACGCGCAGTAGACCTCTGCCGCGTCCGCAGCAGCCTGTGTCGCGCGTCGTCCGACCGGCGCTGAACCACGCCCGTCCCCGCCAGCCCTGATGCCGCTGACGCGTGCCGTTCGCACGTAATCTCCCTGCTCCAGCTGGAGGATCCATGTCCGCCGGACCGGCCGTCGACCCGCGAGGCCCGCGGTTCGCCGCCATCCTGACCACGATCGTGCTCGCGGTCGTCCTGGTCACCGAGTGGTGGCCGCTGCTGGCGGTCCAGACCGTCGTGTTCGCCATCGGCGCCTTCGTCGGGCTCAAGCCGGCGCCCTACTCGATCGTGTACCGCACGCTCGTGGCCCCGCGCCTCGGCCCGACCGACGAGCGCGAGGACGCGGCGCCGCTGCGGTTCGCGCAGGCCGTCGGGTTCGTGTTCGCGCTGGTCGGCACGATCGGCTTCGCCACCGGGCTCACCCCGCTCGGCATCGTCGCGACGGCGTTCGCGCTGTTCGCCGCCTTCCTCAACGCCGCCTTCGACTTCTGCCTCGGCTGCGAAATGTTCTTGCTCATCAAGCGCTTCACCCCCGCCCGCGCGTCCTGAAAGTTCAACCCCAGAAAGAGAGTCCGTTCCATGAGCCGTGAAGACGTCCTGGTCACCACTCAGTGGGCCGAGGAGAACCTGGACACCCCCGGCGTCGTGTTCGCCGAGGTCGACGAGGACACCACCGCCTACGACGCCGGCCACATCCGGGGCGCGGTGAAGTTCGACTGGCGGAACGACCTGCAGGACGGGGTGCGCCGCGACTTCGTCTCCAAGGAGGGCTTCGAGAAGCTCCTGTCGGAGAAGGGGATCGGGAACGACGACCTCGTCGTCCTCTACGGCGGCAACAACAACTGGTTCGCCGCGTACGCGTACTGGTACTTCAAGCTGTACGGCCACGAGAAGGTCGCGCTGCTCGACGGCGGCCGCAAGAAGTGGGAGCTCGACGGCCGCGAGCTGAACTCCGACGAGGTCAAGCGCGCCGCGACCGAGTACAAGGCGCAGGACCAGGACCTGACCCTGCGCGCCTTCCGCGACGAGGTCGTCCAGTCGATCGGCGCGAAGAACTTCGTCGATGTGCGGTCCCCGGACGAGTTCTCCGGCAAGCTGCTCGCCCCGGCGCACCTGCCGCAGGAGCAGTCCCAGGTTCCCGGTCACATCCCCGGCGCGCTGAACGTGCCGTGGGCGAAGGTCGCCAACGAGGACGGCACCTTCAAGACCGAGGAAGAGATCAAGGAGCTGTACAAGGACGAGGGCATCGACGAGGGCAAGGGCACCATCGCCTACTGCCGCATCGGCGAGCGCTCCTCGATCGCGTGGTTCGCGCTCCACGAGCTGCTGGGCTACGAGGACGTCAAGAACTACGACGGTTCATGGACGGAATACGGCTCGCTCGTCGGCGTGCCGGTCGAGTTGGGAGCTAAGTGATGGCGGTTGACGACAGCTGCGGCGCACCGGCCCAGGTGGCCACGCCGGCGGACTACGACACGCGCGGCCAGGTCGTGCTGGCCGGCAAGGTGACGGGCGAGAACGGGCCGGTCGGCGGCGCGTTCGTCCGCCTCCTCGACGGCGGCGGCGACTTCACCGGCGAGGTGGTCTCCTCGGCCGACGGCGACTTCCGCTTCTACGCGGCGCCGGGCGACTGGACGGTCCGTGCTCTGCACCGCACCGGCAACGGCGAAGCGTCGGTCTCGGCCGACGGCCCCGGCGTGCACCAGCTGGCGATCTCGGTCGCCTGAGTTCGTTCGTCGTGAGGGGCACCCTCATGGGCTTCGAGTCCATGAGGGTGCCCCTCATGGCTTTTCGGCCGTGGCGGTGGCCGGGCTGGTCCTGCTGTCGGTGACCGTGCTCACCGCGGCGACCCTGCGCCGGGCCGCGTGGGGCCGGTCGGACTATCCTCCGAGGCGTGGAAATCCTGTTTACGACCCTGCTGGTGCTGGCGGGCATCGCGATCACCTGGTTCGCCGTGTACGTCGTCTACCGGCTCTACGCGGACCAGCGCTGACCCATGACGGCCAGCGGCGACGAAGCCATCGCGGCAGCGGAGGTGCGCGCGGAGAGCACCCGGGCGCGCAACCTCCCGCTGTGGGACGACCTGCCCATCCCCAACGACACCGCGAACCTGCGCGAAGGGGCCAACCTCAACGACGCCTGCCTCGCGCTGCTGCCGCTCGTCGGCGTGTGGCGCGGTGAAGGCGAGGTCGACTACCCGACCATCGACGGCCCGCGCAAGTTCGCGCAGCAGCTCACGATCTCGCACGACGGCCGTCCGTTCCTGATCCACGAGGCCCGGGCCTGGCTGCTCGACGACGACGGCAACGTCGTCCGCCCCGCCGCCCGCGAGTCCGGGTTCTGGCGGCCGCAGGAGGACGACACCATCGAGCTGCTGCTCACGCACAACACCGGCATCGTCGAGCTGTACTACGGCAAGCCGCGCAACCAGACGTCCTGGGAGCTCGGCACCGACGCGGTGGTCCGCACGGCCACGGCGAAGGACGTCACGGCCGCCCAGCGGCTGTACGGCCTGATCGACGGCTCCCTCGGCTACGTCGAGGAGCGCGCGATGGTCGGCCAGGAGATGCAGCCCCACAGCTCCGCCCTGCTGCACCGCGTCGTCGGCTGACGCCGGTGCGCTGGCGGCGGTGCGGCGAGGACGCCGCCCTGCTCGACTGCGACTCCCTCGAGCAGCTGCGGGCCGCGCACGCGACCGTCCTGGCCGCCCGCCCCGCGGGGGTCGTCGACCTCGTCCCGGGCGCGCGCAGCCTGCTGGTCGTGGGGGACGTCGCCGCGGTGCGGGCACTGCTCGACGGCGCCGACCTGACCCACCCGCCCGCCGGCGAGCCGCGCGAAGTCACCCTCGACGTCCGCTACGACGGCGAAGACCTCGAGCTGATCGCGTCGGACGCCGGGATCTCCGCGGACGCCGTCGTCGAGCTGCACACCGGGGCCGTCTACACGGTCGCGTTCACCGGGTTCGCGCCCGGCTTCGGCTACCTGACCGGCCTGCCGGAACCCCTGCGCCAGCCGCGGCTGGAGTCGCCGCGGACCCGCGTCCCGGCCGGCTCGGTCGGGCTGGCGGGCGAGTTCACCGGCGTCTACCCGCGTGAATCACCGGGTGGCTGGCGGCTGCTCGGGCACACGCCGGCGACGCTGTTCGACCCGCACGCGGACCCGCCGGCGTTGTTCGCGCCGGGCGACCGCGTCCGCTTCCGGAGCGTCCGATGAGGAGCCTGGAAGTCCTGGACCCGGGCCGGTACGCGCTGGTCGAGGACCTCGGCCGGCCCGGCTACGCCCACCTCGGCGTCGCCCCTTCGGGGGCCCTCGATACGGCGTCGCTGCGGCTCGCGAACCGCCTGGTGGGCAACGCCGAAGCCGCCGCGGGGATCGAAGCCCTGCTCGGCGGCCTCTCGGTGCGGTTCACGGCCCCGGCGACCCTCGCCGTCACCGGCCCGGCGGTCCCGGTTTCCGTCGACGGCCGGGCTTTCGGCTCCCACACGCCCGTTCCGGTCCGCGCCGGGCAGACGTTGGCGATCGGCACCCCGACGACCGGGCTGCGCTGCTACCTCGCGGTGTCCGGCGGCATCGCCGTCGAACCGGTGCTGGGCAGCCGATCCCGGGACGTCCTGTCCGGTATCGGGCCCGAACCGCTGCACGCCGGCGACGTGCTCCCGCTCGGCTCGCCCACGGGAATCCCGGCGGGCGCGGACGTCGTCGTCCCCGTGCCCGCGCCGGGCGAGCTGGTCGTGCCCGTGACGCTGGGCCCGCGCGACGACTGGCTCGACGACGCCGCCGGCGGGCTCTCGGCGTGGTGGACGGTCACGGCCGAGTCGAACCGCGTCGGCCTGCGCCTCGACGGGACCCCGCTGCGCCGCGCGATCGACGGCGAGCTGCCCAGCGAAGGCGTCCTCACGGGCGCGATCCAGGTGCCGCCGAACGGACGGCCGGTGGTGTTCCTCGCCGACCACCCGACCACCGGCGGCTACCCCGTCGCGGCCGTCGTCCGCGCGACGGCGCTGAGCGCGCTCGCGCAGACCCGGCCGGGCACCCGCGTCCGCTTCCGGATGTCCTGAAAGTCCGGTACCGCCAGGCAGGTGAGACCGGAGTCACCCGGTGCACCCGTCCGGGTAGGGGCTGGAACCATGTCGCGCCGTCACCCGTCCTGATAGCTGTGGAACAGGTGACGATCAGCGGTGGCACGGGTTTCCTCGACGTGAACACGCAGGCGCGCGCGGAGCTCCCGCAATCGCTGCGGATCGCACTCGCGACCGGGCAGCTGCGCCGCCCGCTGGCCACCACGCTCGGGCCCGTCCTCGACCTGCTCGTCGACGGCGACTACCGCGTGAGCGGCCCGGAACGGCTCGCCGCCGACCAGGAGCTGACGCCGACCGACGTCTGGCCGCCGTCCGACGAGGCCCGCGTCGGGTACTACCGGACCGCCATCCGCACCGGGCACCGGCCGGTCGCGGTGGTGCTGGCCGTCGGCGAACGCGAGCTGATCGTCGACGGCCACCACAAGATCGCCGCGTACCGGGCCGAAGCCGTCGCGCCGGCGGTCGTGCGGATCACTCAGGCGTACTCGCCCTCGTAAGCCGCCACGAGCTCGGTGTACACGGCCGAGGAGTCGGGCAGGCGCTCGCCGTCCAGCGTGTGCACGCGGGTCAGCTTCCGCACGCTGGAAGCCATGAAGACGCCGTCGCCCTCGACGAGGTCGCGGACCGCCAGCGGCTCCACCTTGGTCGTCCAGCCCGCCTTTTCGGCGCCGCGGAACAGCGCGGCCTGGGTGGTGCCCGGCAGGATGCCGATGCTCGACGGCGGCGTGTAGAGCGTCCGGCCCTTCGCCAGCACGACGGTCGACGTCGGCCCTTCGAAGATCGAGCCGTCGGCGGCGGTGAAAATCACATCTTCGGCACCGCGGCGGCCCGCTTCGCGCACCGCGGCCATGTTCATCGCGTACGACAACGGCTTCGCGCCGAGCAGCAGCCAGGGCGCGCGCTCGGCGAGGTCCGGCGGGAAACCGCGGTCGAGGGTGACCGCGGAGACGCCGTCCGCGCGGGCCTTCAAGATCGACGGCGGCACCTCGGCACCGAGCGCGAACCCGGTCGGCCGCGCGGCGGGGTCGCCGTCGGATCCCCTGGTGTACACCAGTTTCAGCGTCATTTCGGGCCCGCCGGTCCACCTTTCGAGCACGGCCGAAACAACCCGCTCCCAGGCGTCGAGGTCGGGCTCCGGCAGGTCGAGCATGGCCGCCGACCGGGCCAGCCGCTCGAGGTGCGGGCGCAGTTCGCGGGGCCGGCCGCCGACGACGAGGATGGTCTCGAAGACGCCGTCGCCGCGCAGCAGACCGAGGTCGTCGACCTTGATCTGGGCGGCTTCGGGGTCGGCCGGGGTTCCGTCGAGGAAGACGAGCACGCGCATGCGGCCACGGTACTCACCTAGGCTGGGCGGTATGCCGTACCGCTCGCCGCTGCTGGACGTGCCCGGATCCATTCCTCCGCCTGACGATCACCCCGAAGCCGGCGTCCCCTGGCACTGGGGAGACCCCTTCGCGGAGCAGCGCACGGCCTCGCGCGGCGTGGTCGTGATCGACCGCTCGCACCGCGAGTTCCTCACCGTCACCGGTGAAGAGCGGCTCTCGTGGCTGCACCTGGTCATCTCGCAGCACGTGACCGGGCTCGCCGAGGGCTCCGGCACCGAGGCGCTGGTGCTGGACAGCCAGGGCCGCGTCGAGACGCACATGGTGGTCGCGCACGTCGACGGCACCGTGTACCTCGACACCGACCCGGGCCCGCGCGTCACCAGCGCGCTCCCCAAGGGCGGCCCCCAGACGCTGCTCGAGTACCTCGAAGCGATGAAGTTCTGGTCCAAGGTGGACATCCGCGACGCGACCGGCGAGTTCGCGCTGCTCACCGTGCTCGGCCCGGACGCCGAGCGCGTGCTGAGCGCGGTCGGCGCCGAGGTCGGACCGGAGCCGTACGCGGTCGCGGCGCTGCCGGGGGGCGGCTTCGTCCGGCGGATGCCGTGGCCGGGCCGCTCCAGCGTGGACCTGGCGGTGCCGCGCGCGGCGCTGCTCGACTGGTGGAAGCGGCTGACGGACGCGGGCGCGCGGGCGGCGGGCAGCTGGGTGTTCGACGCCCTGCGCGTCGAGTCGCTGCGGCCCCGGCTGGGCGTGGACACCGACGACCGCACGATCCCGCACGAGGTGGGCTGGGTCGGCTCGGCCGCGCACGTCGCGAAGGGCTGCTACCGCGGCCAGGAGACGGTGTCGAAGGTCCACAACGTGGGACGCCCGCCGCGGAACCTGCTGCTGCTCCACCTGGACGGCTCGCCCGAGGTCACACCGGAGCCCGGCGACCCGCTGCTGCTCGACGGCCGGACGGTCGGCCGGATCGGCACGGTCATCCAGCACCACGAGCTCGGCCCGATCGCGTTGGCGCTGGTCAAGCGCTCGACGCCGGTCGGCGCGGAGCTGCTGGCGGGTGCGGAGGACAACCTCGTCCAGGCGGCGATCGACCCGGACTCGGTGCCGTCGGAGCTCCCGGCCCCGGGACGGGCGGCGGCGGCGCAACTCCGTGGCTGAACGAAAGCCCCTGACAGCGAGATCACGCTCAACCGGGATAAACTGCGCTGTGATCGAAGTGCGGCCCGGCGGCAGGCGGCGGATCGACCGCGTGCTCGGCCCGGGGTACCTCAGCGGCTTGGGCGAACTGCCGTTGAAGGTGCTGCGCGAGCGGCGTGACGAAGCCGCGCAGGAAGAGACGGACCTGTCCTACCTGCGCCGGCTCCTGCACGCGCGGATCGACATCGTGCGCGCAGAGCAGACGCGGCGCAGTTCCGGCGGCGAGGCCAGCATCGTCGACCAGCTGGCGACGATCCTGGCCGACAACGCGCTGGGCCCGGCCGCGGGTTCGGGCCGCCACCAGCAGCTGGAGCCGTCCCGCGCGGGCGAGCACCGCCGGCACGCGGAAGCCCTGATCGGCGACACGGACCTGACCGACGTCGGGTCCCTCTCGGACGACAAGCTCGCCTCCGCTTTGGACACCTACGCGAGCGAAGAGCTGTCGGTGTCGTCCTTCCGGCGCGAGGTCCAGGGCGTGATGGACACGCTGAACGCGGAAATCGCGAAGCGCTACCAACAGGGATCGGCCACTGTGGACGAGCTGCTGGAGAGCGAGCGCGGACGCGGCGAGGCCCCGTGACCAACCCCGTCCTCGCCGAAGTCGTCCGATCCGGATTCGTCGAGAGCGTCCACCGCGGCGCGCTCGTGGTGACCGGCCCCGAGGGCGAAGCCCGCCTGGCACTGGGCGACGTGACCTCGCCGGTGTTCCCGCGCTCGTCGAACAAGCCGCTGCAGGCGGTCGGCATGCTGCGCGCGGGCCTGGGCTTCGACGGCGAGGACCTGGCACTGGCGTGCGCCTCGCACTCCGGCGAGCCGGGCCACGTGAAGCGGGTCCTCGAGCTGCTGGAAGCGGCCGGCCTGCACGAAGACGACCTGGCGTGCCCACCGGACTTCCCGCTGCACGTCCCGAGCATGCGCGACGCGGCCGAGCCCCGCCGCGTGATGATGAACTGCTCCGGCAAGCACACGGCGATGCTGACGACGTGCCTCCGCGCGGGCTGGCCGACGTCGGGTTACGAAGCCCCGGACCACCCGCTTCAGCAGGAGATCGCGGCGGCGGTGGCGGAGCTGACGGCCGAGCCGATCGCCCACACGGGTGTCGACGGCTGCGGAGCCCCGCTGTTCGCGTTCTCGCTGACGGGTCTGGCCCGCGCGTTCGGCCGGGTGGCCTCGGCCCCGGACGGTCCTGCGCGTCAGGTTGCGACGGCGATGCGCGCGCACCCGTGGCTGGTCGGCGGCACCGGCCGCGAGGACACGGACCTGATGTCCGCGGTGGACGGTCTGGTGTCCAAGGCCGGCGCGGAGGGCGTCCAGGCGTTCGCGTTGCCGGACGGGTTCGCGGTGGCGATCAAGATCGACGACGGCACCAAGCGAGCGTGCGCCCCGCTGGCGGTGGCGGCCCTGCGCTACCTGGGGGTCGACGTTTCCGGGCTGCCGGAGCCGCCCACCGGGACGATCCTGGGCGGCGGCCGCCCGGTGGGCGAGATCCGGGTCCCGGAACTGCGCGGCTGACGCCCGCCGGTAGCGGCAGCGACCGAGGGCGGCGCGGCTGCGGTGGGCAGCGTCGCTGCGGTGGGCGGCGTCGCCGCGGCCGGTCCCGCGGCGCGCGCCCGGGTCAGTTCGAGTGTTCGCGGGCGGCCAGGTCGCCCCAGAACTCGCGCAGGTCCGAGAACAGCTCGGCCAGCTCCTCCACGTTTCCCGAGCGCAGCGCGTCCAGGATGTCGTGGACCTCGTCCGCCGTGTTGTCGGCTTCCAGGACCGCGTCCGCGAAGAGCTGGACCAGGCCGCCGTAGTCGAGCTCGATCACCGAATCGGGGTGGAAGTTGTCCAGCCAGCGGCGGGTTTCGAAGAGGACCCGGCCCGGTCCGGAGTCGCCGAAGGTCTGTTCCAGCAGCTCACCGGCCTCGCGGGCGCGGTGCTGGGCGTCGGCGAGCGTCGCGCGCCAGGAGAGTTCGCGCTTCGGGTCGTCGCGGCCGGTACCCAGGATCAGGCGGCGGTCGTCCGGGTCGATCAGCACGAACCAGGGCAGCGGGACCGTCCACGTCGTCGACAGCGTGTGGGCCGCCGACGTGCTCAGGTCCACCATCGCCGACTTGGTGCGGGCGCGGATCGTCTCCTGGGTGAAGCCGCCTTCGTCGAGGACGACGTTCTTCAGCGCCGGGTGCGCGTCGCCCAGGAAGGTGACCAGCGCGGCCGCCGAACGGGCGCGCAGCTCCAGCGGGCAGACGAGCGGGCCGGCTTCGGCCTTGCCGCCCGGGACGTCCGCCGGGTCGAGGACCAGGACGTCGGTCAGCAGGCTCGGCGCGGGACGGCCGTCGACGAGCTCGGCGGGCAGCAGCCGCCGCGGCGCGGCGACCTGTGACTTGAGCCACATGGCCTGCTCGCGGACCCCCGCGTCCGTCCGCCGCAGCTTGGCCGCCGCGACGGCCGCGCGCAGCCGATCGTCCGGCGGGTCGCCCAGCGCGGGCAGGGGTTCGTACACCCGGAGGTAGGCCACGAAGGGACGGAGCACGAGTAGATCGTGGCACGTCTACCTGCACCGATCGTCAGCGACCGGCCGGTAACCGGTGTCCGGCTGACACTGTCACCACCGGCACACCGTGCCACGTCGCATCGAACCCCCCGGACACGGTACGGTGTGAGCAGGAAAGAATTGTCGAGACGATGCGGGGCCGCCGATTCCCCCGGCCGCCCCGCCCCTGTGCGAGGGGGTCGAGCCATGGGGCGCGGCCGGGCTAAGGCCAAGCAGACGAAGGTGGCGCGCGAGCTCAAGTACAGCTCGCACGAGACCGACTTCGATGCTTTGCAGCGCGAGCTGTCGAGTAACTCCTCCAGCGGTCATTACGAGGAGTCCGACAGCGATGATCAAGACCCGTACGACGACGGGTACGACGAGTACCGTCGTTGAGCACGCGTAACCGCGCGAGGGCGAAGCCGGACACAATCCGGCACCGCCCTCGCGCGCTGTGTGCTGCCCAAGAACGGGCCTGCGAAGCGATGAAGGAGTGAGCCGGTGGTAAGTCGGATTGGTGTCGTCGGAGCGGGACTCATGGGTTCCGGCATCGCCGAGGTGCACGCCAGGGCCGGGTTGGACGTGGTGGTCACCGAGGTGAACCAGCCGGCGCTCGACGCGGGCAAGGCCCGCATCGAGAAGTCGCTCCAGCGCGGCGTCAAGAGCGGCAAGCTGTCCGCCGAGGACGCCGACGCGGCTCTGGGCCGGGTGCGGTTCACGACCGACATCGCCGAGTTCGCCGACCGCGAGCTGGTCGTCGAGGCGATCCTCGAGCAGGAGCAGGCGAAGGTCGACGTCTTCCGCCAGCTCGACAAGATCGTCGAGGCCGAGGACGCGGTGTTCGCGTCCAACACGTCGTCGATCCCGATCATGAAGCTGGGCATGGCGACGAGCCGGCCGCAGCAGGTGGTCGGCATCCACTTCTTCAACCCGGTGCCGGTGCTGCCGCTGGTGGAGCTGGTCCCCTCGCTGCTGACGAGCGACGAGACCGCCCGTCGCGCGGAGGAACACGCGACGACGGCGCTGGGCAAGACCGTGATCCGCTCGCAGGACCGCGCCGGCTTCATCGTGAACTCGCTGCTGGTGCCGTACCTGCTCTCGGCGATCCGCATGATCGAGTCGGGCTTCGCCTCGGCCGAGGACATCGACCGCGGCATGGAGCTGGGCACCGCCCACCCGATGGGCCCGCTGCGGCTGTCCGACCTGATCGGGCTGGACACGATCAAGGCCATCGCGGACTCGATGTACGCGGAGTTCAAGGAGCCGCTGTACTCGTCGCCGCCGCTGCTGCTGCGCATGGTGGACGCGGGCCTGCTCGGCAAGAAGACCGGCCGCGGCTTCTACTCCTACGGCTGATCGAAGGTCACGGGCGCGTCGAAAGCCGCGCGCCGGGCCGCCCGCCGCAGGACGGCGAGGATGGCCGGCCCGAGCAGCACGATCGCGACGGCGTTGGTGATCGCGCGCCCGGTGTCCCAGCCGAGCGTCGAGGTCAGCACGGTGTAGACGGCGAACCGGTGCAGGTTCTCCGGTAGCGGCGCCCCCGGCACGAAGCCGAGCTGCGTGCTGTCCCCGGCGAGGAACGGCCACGACCACAGGCTCATGAGCAGCCCGAAGAAGTAGGCCGCGAACACGCCGTACGCGACGAGCATCGCGATTTCGGCTTTACCACGCGCCCGCGGCAGCAACCCGGCCCCGAGCCCGATGAGCGACGACGCGAGCATCTGGAACGGCAACCACGGCCCGACCCCGGCGGTGAGCAACGCGCTGGTGAACAGCGACGTCGAGCCCAGAACGAACCCGAACCCGGGCCCGAACACGCGGCCGGCGAGCACGAGCAGGAAGAACACCAGCTCGATGCCCCCGGTGCCGGCACCGAGAGGTCGCAGGCCGGCGTTGACAGCGGAGAGCACGCCGAGGAGCGCGAGCGCTTTGGCGTCGATGCCGCCGCGGGACAGCTCGGCGAGGACGACGAGGATCAGCACCGGCAGGGTCGCCATGAAGACGAACGGCGCATCCGCGGTGTGGGCGGCGGCGGTGGGCCGGGGGTTGGCGAAGAGGGGCCAGCAGAACATGGCCAGCCCGAGGAGGCTCGCGGTGGTGAGGACCAGCGCGGGCCTGGGGGTGAGCCGGATGGTGCGGGGCTTCGGCGGGAGGAAGCCGGTCATGGCGCCGCCTTCGCTGCCGCTTCGGGGGCTCGGGTCACTCGGAGCGGTTCTGCGTTGGTGGCCGCCCGGGCTCGGCCGCGGGTTGGTGCTGCGCCGGGCGCGTTTGGGTGGCCCGCCGCGCTGAATTGTGCGGGGGCCTGGCGCAGGCCACCTCTCGGCGCAGCGGATGGCGCGGTCGGCTCCGCAGTCCGCGCGACGGCACCGGGCCATGTTGCCGCGCCGGGCCCGCTCGGACGACCCGCGCTCGGTGCACCGGGTGGTGCGGGCCGCGCTTCGGCAGCCCGCGCCACAGCACCCCG
>NZ_JBEZDL010000021.1:0-99963 GCF_040648295.1 Amycolatopsis sp. NPDC049159 | reverse complement strand
GGCCGCGTTGCCGCGCCGGGCACACGTGGTCGACCCGCCGCGCTCGATCCGCCGGATGGCGCGGGCAACTCCGCGGCAACCCGCACCACAGCACCCGGCCGCGTTGCCGCGCCGGGCACACGTGGTCGACCCGCCGCGCTCGATCCGCCGGATGGCGCGGGCAACTCCGCGGCAACCCGCACCACAGCACCGGCCCGCGTTGCCGCGCCGGGCACACGTGGTCGACCCGCCGCGCTCGATCCGCCGGATGGCGCGGCCAACTCCGCGGCAACCCGCACCACAGCACCGGCCCACGTTGCCGCACCAGGCCCACCCGGACGACCCGCCGCACTCGATCCGCCGGATGGCGCGGCCAACTCCGCGGCAACCCGCACCACAGCACCGGCCCGCGTTGCCGCGCCGAGCCCGCCGGGGTGGCCAGCCGCGCTGAATCGCGCGGGGGTCGGCTGCAGGCCGCCGCTCGGTGCACCGGATGGCGCGGGCCACTCCGCAGGAGTCCGCGCGACGGCACCGGGCCGCGTTGCCGCGCCGAGCACACCTGGATGGGCCGCCGCGCTCCGTCCGCCGGGCGGCGCGGGCCGCGCTGCGGCCCTCGCGGCAGCAGCGAGCCACGTTGTCGCGCCGGATGGCAGGGACCGCTTCGAAGCGACCCTCGGGACCCACCCGAGCCGGGCGGCGGCACCGGGTCGTGCGGGCGGGCGCGAGGCGACCCGCGCGGCTCCGTCAGCCGGCCTCGAAGGTTCGTGTCTCCTCATGCCAGCGCTTCCGCGACCTCGTCCACCGTCAGCCATTGCTCCGGGGCCAGGATCTTCGCCACCTGGGGCGCGAACGCCGGGGAGGCGACGATCACCTCCTTCGTCGGGCCGTCCGCGACTATCTCGCCCTCGGCCATGACCACCACCCGGCTCGCCACCGTTGCCACGAACTCGACGTCGTGCGTGGCCAGCAGCACCGCTCGACCCTGTGAGGCCAGCTCTCGCAGGATCGCCGCGAAGCGTCGTTTTGCGTGGTAGTCCAGGCCGCGGGTGGGCTCGTCGAGGAGGACGACCGGGGGTGCCGCCGCCAGCTGGATCGCCAGGACCAGGGCCAGGCGCTGGCCCTCCGAGAGGTCGCCGGGGTGCGCTTCGCCGGCTATTCCCGGGGCCAGGCGGTCCAGCAGGGCACGTGCCGTCCCCGCCGGTACCTGCGATTCGGTGTCCGCCTGTGCGCACTCGGCTTCCACCGAATCGAGGTACAGCAGGTCCGCCGGTGTCTGCGGGACCAGCCCCACGCGCTGACGGGCCGCTCGTGGCTTGAGCGATGCCGGGTCCGCGCCGCCGACGTCGACCTTCCCCGCCGACCTCGAGCCGCTGCCCTGCACCGCCCAGAGAAGCGACGACTTGCCGGAGCCGTTGCGTCCCATCAGCGCGATCACTTCCCCCGGCCCGGCCCGCAGGTCCACCCCGCGCACCGCCGAGACATCTCCGTAGCGGACCACCACCCCTCTCACGTCCAGTGCTCGACCGGTCACCGAGAGACTAGAACCCACCACCGACAATTTCGGGATCGACGACAGGCGGGACCGCAGCGGACCCGCGACCCGCCGCGCGTCCCGGACCGACAACGGCAGCGGTGACCAGCCCGCGAGCCGGCCCAGCTCGGCGATCGGGGGTGCGATCGGCGACGTCGCCAGGATCTCCGCGGGCGTCCCCGACCGCACCGAGCCGTCGCCCGGCAGGTACAGCAGCCGGTCCGCGTACTGCGCGACGCGCTCCATCCGGTGCTCCGCCACGACCACCGTCGTCCCCAGGTCGTGCACCAGCCGGGTGATCGCCGCGAGGACGTCCTCGGCCGCGGTCGGGTCGAGGGCCGACGTCGGCTCGTCGAGCACCACCACGGACGGGTGGGCCGTCAGCACCGAGCCGATCGCCACCCGCTGCTGCTGGCCGCCGGAAAGTGTCCGGAGTGGACGGTTGCGCAGTTCCGCGATGCCCAGCAGGTCCAGCGTTTCCTCGACCCGCTTGCGCATGACGTCCGGCGGCACCGCCAGCTGCTCCATCGCGTACGCGAGCTCCTCCTCGACGGTGTCCGTCACGAACCCCGCCAGCGGGTCCTGCCCGACGACGCCGACGACCGAAGCCAGTTCACGCGGGGGGTGCGCGGACGTGTCCAGGCCGGCGACGACCACGCGCCCCGCCAGGCGGCCGCCGGTGAAGTGCGGGACGAGCCCGTTCAGCGCACCGAGCAACGTCGACTTCCCCGCCCCGGTCGGCCCCGCGACCAGGCACAACTCGCCTTCCTCGACCTCCAGCGAGACGTCCGAAAGCACCGGCCGCGAGGCGTCCGGGTAGGTCACCGTGACCCTCGAGAACTCGATCACCGGACGACCTCCGACAACGACGGCGGTGGCGGCGCGACGAACGCCGGCAGCACCGCGACCAGCACGGACAACGCGTGCACCCAGGAAACCTCCGGCCAGCGCAACGGGCTCAGCGACGGGAACAGCCGGCCCGGGTCGATCCGCGCGGTCGCGAACAGCAGCGCGCACGACCCGGCCCCGGCCACGACGACCAGCGTCTCCGGCCAGCCCCACGGGTCCGGCCGGTACGCCGTCCGCCGCACGCGCCGCCCGCCGAGGACGAACCCCACGACCGCCGCCGCCAGCCCGGCGGCCAGCAGCGGGACGCCGAGCCACGTCGACGTCCCGTCGAGCACGCCGTAGACGCCGACGCACACCCCGACCAAGCCGGCCAGCACGCAGGTGGCGATCAGCGCGCGCAGGCCAAGGCTCAGGTAGGCCCGGCGCCCGTAGCCCCGGGAATCCATCGCCGCCGCCAGCCGCAGCGAGCGGTCCATCGCGTCCTCCAGCACCGGCACCACGATGCCCTTGACCGCCCGCAGCCCGCGAGTCCGGCCCGCCCGGAGCCGCCGTGCGCGCCGCACGCGTTGCACGCTCTCGACCAGCTGGGGCGCGACCGTCAGCGCCACCGTCACCGCCGTGCCGACCTCGTACAGCGCCCCCGGAACGGCCTTGAGCAGGCGTTTCGGGTTGGCCAGCGCGTTCGCCGCGCCGACGCAGACCACCATCGTCGCCAGCCGCAGGCCGTCGTAGAAGCCGCCGAGCAGCTCCTCCGCCGACGTCGGCCCGAGCAGGGACAAGCCGGCGGCGAGCGGGATCCTCGGCAGCGAGAACAGCACGTGCCCGCCGTCTTCGCCGCCGACCAGGATCCGGAAGAGCACCCGCGAGGCGACGATCAACGCGCCGACGTACGCGTACAGCCGGAACGCCAGCGCCCAGGGCGCGTCACTCCGCCGGTTCGCGACCACGAACCCGGCGACGGCGATGATCAGGCCGAGCAGCAGCGGGTTCGTCGTGCGGCTGGCCGCGACGGCCAGTGCGAGCGCCCACGCCCACCAGGCGCCGGGGTGCAGCGCCCTACTGCGCACGCCGACGGCGGGCGACGACGATCCCGGCGCCGCCGACCACCACGATCACGACCGCGCCGATCACCAGGCCCCACGGGAACGAGCTGCCCTCCTCGGCGGGCGCGGGGGCGTTGGTGGCGGCCTGCCGCACCGGCGCCACCTTCGGCGGCGTCGGCAGGTCGTTCGCCGTCTTCGGCCGCGCGAACGCCCAGCCCTCGAACCCGCCGGCGACCGGCTTCGCGGTCTGCGCGCCCTCCTGGCTCGACGTCCAGCTGCCCCCGGCGGAAGCGTGCCAGTAGCTCCAGTACGCCGTCGCCGACGGCATCCCCGCGCACGACTCGACGTCGGGCCCGGGCTGCCCCGCGATCCGGCAGGCCACGGCCAAGCCGTACTTCTGCGAACCGGCGACCTCGACGCCGGCGTCCTGCAGGGCCGCGATGCCGTTCGCCGGCGTTCCGGGGGCGCAGCGGATCAGCGGCTGCGGGCCCAGGTCGCCGAAGTCGACGACCACCGTGACGCCGCCGCCTTCCGGGCAGGTCCCGGCCGTGCCCGCCGCCGACGCGGGCGCGGCGCCCACGAAGGCGGCGCCGAACAGGAGAGCGCAGACGACGGCGAAACGGGAAGCGATCATGCAGGCACTTTAGCCAGGACGGCACCCGCCGAAGGTGCGGTTCCGGCGCGACGAGCACCACACCTAGACTGCGGGCCGTGGGACAGCTCATCGCGGACGGACAGCTGCGCGTCGGCCTGATCGGTGCCGGCCCGTGGGCGAAAACGGTGCACGCGCCGGGCCTCGCGGATCACCCCGGCACGGCGCTGACCGCGGTCTGGGCCCGGCGGCCGGAGGCGGCGCAAGCGCTTGCGGAGACGCACTGCGCGAACACCGCGGGCAGCGTCCAGGAGCTGTTCGAGCAGGTGGACGCGGTCGCGCTGGCCGTCCCGCCGTCGATCCAGGCCGAACTGGGCGTGCGCGCGGCCGAAGCCGGGAAGCACCTGATCCTCGAGAAGCCGATCGCCGCCGACCTCGAAGGCGCGCGACGGCTGGCCGACGCGGTCGCCGCCGCCGACGTGGCCGCGCTCGTCGTCCTGACGCTGCGGTACTCGGCGCAGACGCAGGAGTGGCTCGCCGGCCTCGCCCAGGCGGGCGGCTGGACGGGCGGCGGCGCGCGCTGGCTCTCCGGTGCCCTGCTCGGCGGCCAGTACGCGGCTTCGGAGTGGCGCCAGGACGACGGCGGCGCGCTGTTCGACATCGGCCCGCACGCGCTCGACCTCCTCGACGCCGCGCTCGGCCCGATCACCGGCGTCGTCGCCGCGCGGCGCAGCCCCGGCGACCTCTGGCACCTGATGCTGGCCCACGACGGCGGCGTTTTCAGCACCGCCACGCTCTCGTTGCGGCTCCCGGTGCAGCCGACCGTCGTCGAACTCGCCGTCTGGGGTCAGCACGGCTACCGGACGCTCGGGCGCAAACCGGGCTCGGCGCAGGAGTCCTACACCGCACTCCTGGACGACTTCGCGGCGATGATCGCCAGCGGTACGACGACCCACCCGTGCGACGTCCGGCGCGGCCTGCACCTGCAGACGCTGCTCGAACAGGCCCGGCAGCTCGCCGAGTAGTACACAGGCCCCTCTCGCGAGTTTCCGTTGTCCGACAACGGTTTCCGTCGGTGTCCCCCATTTCTTCCACAGGGTTGTCCACAATCTCCACTGTGGACAGTGCGCCTCCTGACCGAACCACGGCGGGACAAACTCCGCCACCGGAAAGATCACCGAATAGTGCGGCTCGCTCGGACTGCCGAGTCGATCTTGCGATGCGAAGGTGATTTCGAGTGGAGGGGTTCCGAGAGAGGAGGCGCATGGAAGCCCTGCTTCGCGCCTTCTGGGGGATGATTCCGATTTCGGCGATCGCGCTGCCGTACGCGCTGCTCGGCTGGCCGCTGCTCGCGGCCCGGCGCCGCCGAAGACTCCCAGTCCGCTTCGCGACCGCGACAGCCGGCGTCGACTGCGCCGCGCTGCTCGTTGCCTTTCTGGTGTTCTGCCTGGTCATCATGCCGGTCGGCGGCTCTTCCGAGAGCACGCTCGACCTCGTGCCCGGCTCCGACATCACCGCGGCTTTCGCCGACGGCGGGTCACTCTGGCAGGTGATCGGCAACGTCCTGCTGCTCTGCCCGCTCGGTGCCCTGCTACCGCTTCGGCTGCGCCGGCTGCGCACGCTCTTCCGCATCGCACTGGCCGCGCTGCTCGCGTCCCTACTGGTGGAAGGTACGCAATATCTGATCCACTCCGGCCGGGTCACCTCGGCCGACGACGTCTTGCTGAACACCGTCGGCGCGACGCTCGGCGCGGCCTTGAGCCGCCGCGGGTGGGGTGCGCTCGACCCGCCACCACCGGCGCCGGTGGCCATCCCGGCGCAACGGCGCCGGATCTGCGAGTCGCCCACGCTCCGGATGCGCGTGCCGCGTTCGGTGTGGGACACGCGCTACGCCGCGATCGCCCACCCGGAGCGCCGGTAAACCGGTTGCGGCCGGTGCGAAACTGGGGGCGAAGAGCCCTTCGAGTCGAGGAATGACCGCCTATGCCTGGCGCCGCGTTCGGCGTCGGCCCCCGCTAGGCCCGACGCCCGGCGATCTGCCCGCGTGCCCCGTTCGGCGGCCGCGGTTCCTCGGCGTGCTCTTCGAAAGGCTCGAATGTCTGCCATCCAGACCTATGTCCGCAAGACGGCACCGCACGGCCGTGAGACCGAGCGGGTCGGCCCGTTCCTGGCGACCTACTCGCCCGGTACGGCGCACCCGATGCTCAACTACGCGATCCCGGACGACGGCGCGAAGCCGGCCGCGGCTGAGATCGACGCGCTCACCAGCGCATACCGGCGGCGGGACCTGCTCCCGCGGCTGGAGTACTTCACCGACGTCGCCCCCGACCTGGAGAAACTGCTGGTCGGGGCGGGGTACGCGCTCGAACGACGGGTGCCGCTGATGACCTGCGGCCCGGACGAGCGGGTCGACCGGCCCGTCCCGGCGGGGATCCGGCTGCGCGCGCCGGAGTCGGACGACGACTTCCGGCGGATGCGATCGGCGCAGAACACGGCGTTCGGCGAACCCGCGGAGATCGGCGACGCCGAGGTCGAGCGGCTCAAGGCCGGCACCGGCGTGCGGCACCTCCTGGCGGAGGACGTCGCCACCGGAGCGGTCGTCGGCGGCGGCCTTGCGCTCGCGGTCGTCGACGGCACCACCGAGGTGGCCGGGATCGCCGTGCTCGAGCCGTACCGCGGGCGCGGGATCGCCGCGGCGCTCACCGCGCGGCTGACCGGGGAAGTCCACGAGGCCGGTGCCCACACGGCGTTCCTCACCCCCGGTGACCTGGGGATCGGGAACGTCTACGCCCGGGTCGGCTACCGGCCGGCCGGGGAGTGCGTGCACCTCTCCTTGGGTTAATCGTCGAAGCGGCCGGAGCGGCCTCGTTTCACGTCGCTCCGGCGCTTCTTCGACGCCAGGCGGCGCTCCTTGGAACCGCGGGACGGTTTCGTGGCGCGCCGCTTGGCCGGCGGCGGCGCCGACGCGTCGAGCAGCAGGTTCGCCAGCCGCCCGCGCGCCGCTTCGCGGTTCTGCAGCTGCGAGCGGTGCTCACTCGCCGCGATGGTCAGGACGCCGTCGACCAGCCGGGGACCGAGCGCGGCCAGCACGCGGTCACGCAGGTGCTCCGGGATCGACGGCGACGCGGCGACGTCGAACGACAGCTCGACGCGCGAGTCCGTCGTGTTGACGCCTTGCCCGCCGGGGCCCGACGAGCGCGAAAAGCGTTCGCTGAGCTCGGCTTCCGGGACGACGAACCGGGAGCCGACCACGACGTCCCCGGTCGCCACCGTCAGAACCGCGGGTGGTCGCCCGAGAGCACCGCGCGCGGGCCGTCGACGTCGCCGGCCGGCTGCACGTCGCCCAGGATCCACGCCGGGACGTGCCGCGCGGTCAGCATGGCCAGCGCCCGGTCGACGTCCTCGGCACCGACGATCGCGACCATGCCGACGCCCATGTTGAACGTCTTCTCCAGCTCGGCCCGCTCGACCTTGCCGCGCTGCCCGATCAGGGCGAACACCGGCGCCGGCGTCCAGGTGCCGCGCTCGAGGCGGGCGACCAGGCCGCGCGGCATGACGCGGGCGAGGTTCGCCTCCAGGCCACCGCCGGTGATGTGCGCGAACGTCCGGACCTCGGTCTCGGCGGCGAGCGCCAGGCAGTCCTTCGCGTAGATCCGCGTCGGCTCCAGCATCTCCTCGCCGAGGGTGCGGCCGAACTCCTCGACGTGCCCGTCGAGCGGCATCCGGGCGATGTCCAGCAGCACGTGGCGGGCCAAGGAGTACCCGTTCGAGTGCAATCCGGACGAGCCGAGGGCCAGAACGACGTCACCCGGACGGACCTTTTCCGGCGAAAGCAGTTGCGAAGCCTCGACGACGCCGACGCCGGTAGCCGACATGTCGTAGTCGTGCTCGCCCATCAGGCCCGGGTGCTCCGCGGTTTCGCCGCCGAGCAGGGCGCAGCCGGCCTGCACGCAGCCTTCGGCGATGCCGCCGACCAGCGCGGCGATCTTCTCCGGGTGCACCTTGCCGACGGCGATGTAGTCCTGCAGGAACAGCGGCTCGGCACCGGTCACGACCAGGTCGTCGACCACCATGGCGACCAGGTCGATGCCGACCGTGTCGTGCTTGTCGAGCGCCTGCGCGACCGCGATCTTGGTGCCGACGCCGTCGGTCGAGGACGCGAGCACCGGCTCCTTCCACTTGTCGAGCTTCAGGGAGAAGAGCCCGGCGAAGCCGCCGACACCGCCCATGACCTCGGGCCGCGTGGCCCGTTCGGCGTGCGGCTTGAGCAGCTCGACGGCTTGGTCACCGGCATCGATGCTGACACCGGCGGCGGCGTACGTGGCGCTCGTGGACTCGCTCACGGTGGAAGGACTCCCTACTGGAAGGAACTGCTAGGGACGCCGGACGGCGTCTTCGGCACCGTACCCGGCGGGGCTGACCGGGGTCGCCGCGCCATTGACCGAGTCGAGGCTTTCGAGCAGGTGCTTCCCGATCAGCGCGTCCTCCGGGAGCGCGATCGGGTACTCGCCGGAGAAGCACGCCGTGCACAGCCGCGACTTCGGCTGTTCCGTCGCCGCGACCAGGCCGTCCAGGGAAATGTAGCCCAGGGAGTCGGCGCCGATCGAGCGCCGGATGCCGTCGGTGTCGACGCCGTTCGCGACCAGTTCGGCCCGCGACGCGAAGTCGATGCCGTAGAAGCACGGCCAGCGCACGGGCGGTGACGCGATCCGGACGTGCACCTCGAGCGCGCCGGCCTCCCGCAGCATCCGGACGAGCGCTCGCTGGGTGTTGCCGCGGACGATCGAGTCGTCCACGACGACCAGGCGCTTGCCGCGGATGACGTCGCGCAGCGGGTTCAGCTTGAGGCGGATGCCCAGCTGGCGGATGGTCTGCGACGGCTGGATGAACGTGCGCCCGACGTAGGCGTTCTTCACCAGGCCGGTGCCGTAGGGGATGCCGGAACCCTGCGCGTAACCGATCGCGGCCGGCGTGCCCGACTCCGGCACCGGCATCACGAGGTCGGCCTCGACCGGCTGCTCACCGGCGAGCCGCCGCCCGATCTCGACGCGGGTGGCGTGCACGCCGCGGCCGGCGATCGTGGTGTCGGGGCGCGCGAGGTAGACGTACTCGAAGACGCAGCCCTTGGGGTCGGGGTTCGCGAACCGGGAGGACCGCAGGCCGGCGGCGTCGATCGCGATGAGCTCGCCGGGCTCGACCTCGCGGACGAAGGACGCGCCGACGATGTCGAGGCCCGCCGTCTCGCTGGAGACGACCCAGCCGCGTTCGAGCCGGCCGAGCACCAGCGGGTGCACGCCGTGCGGGTCGCGGGCCGCGTAAAGGGTGTTCTCATCGGCGAACACCAGGCAGAACGCGCCCTTGAGCGTGGGCAGCAGTTCCATCGCCGCGGCCTCGATGCCCTTGTCGGCGGCGTTCGCCGCGAGCAGGCCGCAGACGAGGTCGGAGTCGCTCGACGAGCCGGTCAGCCCCGCGTGCGGCTTGAGCCCGGCGGCGATGGTGCGTTCGCGCAGTTCGGCGGTGTTGACGAGGTTGCCGTTGTGCGCGAAGGAGAGGCCGCTGCCGGTGTCGGTGGTGCGGAAGATCGGCTGCGCGTTCTCCCAGATGGTCGCGCCGGTGGTCGAGTACCGGCAGTGCCCGACGGCGATGTGGCCCTGCAGCGACTGCAGGATCTGCTCGTCGAACACCTGGCTGACCAGGCCGAGGTCCTTGAAGACCACGATCTGCGAGCCGTCGGACACGGAAATACCGGCGGCCTCCTGGCCCCGGTGCTGCAGGGCGTAGAGGCCGTAGTAGGTCAGCTTCGCGACTTCTTCCCCAGGAGCCCAGACGCCGAAGACGCCACACTCCTCACGGGGTTCCGGTTCGGGCTGGTCGGGCACGAGCTGCGGGTCGGAAACCACCGAGTAGCTCCAGGGAAGACGTGGTCAGGCCGGTTTCAGTGTAGACGGTGCGAACATGAGTCAGGCCCCGCCCGGAGTGGTTCTGACCACTTCGGACGGGGCCCGCAAGCTTGGGGTTCTTCAGCACGCATCCGGCAACGCGAGGATCTCGGAGAGCACCTGTGCGCCTTCGCCGCGGCGGCGCCAAAGCCACCGCTCCGGCTCGAAGATGTTGTCTTCGGTGCCGGGCATCCGGGTTGCCACCACGTCGTCCTCGGCGTTGAGCCGGACCACGTCCACCACGTCGTCGTGCACCCGCACGCCGACGACGGCGAGGACCTCGCCACGCTCGTCGGCGGGGTGGACGAACTGGTAACCGCGAGCCACCAGCTCCTGCAGTCCGGTCTCGATGTCGAAGACGGAGGCGACGGCCTCAGCCGAGGACATCGTCGAACTCACCGTCCTTGGCGCCGGCCAGGAAGGCCGCCATCTCCGCGCGCGTGTAGACGAGCGCCGGGCCGGTCGGGAAGCGCGAGTTGCGCATGGCGATCTCGCCGCTGGACAGCGGCGCCACCTCGACACAGTTGCCGTAAGCGCCGCTGTAACTGGCCTTGCGCCACTGCGCACCGGTCAGCAAGGTCGCCGGGATACCGTTTTCGAATCGCTCAGCCACGTTCCCACCTCTCGAAGCGGAATATGCCCCGGGCGCCGCGTCTGCATGTGCATTTGCCCGCGTGTCGAAGGCTAGCACGTGTGCCTGCAATGGTAAATGCACGTGCAGAAGTTCTTGCAAAGTTTTCGGACGGTAAAGAACCACTGGGGGTGGGTTCACCTATCGGGTGGTCGGTAAGTGCTCTTTCGGGTTAACCACTACGAGTAGTTACCGGTGAGAGGGACGGGAATCGGCGGGCGGCTTCGAAGAGTGACGGTGGCGGGCGGCGGATGGGGCGTGCGGGCGATGTCATGAACGAGTCGTTCACCGCGCTGGACGTCATGAACGAGTCGTTCATGACGTGGGCGGGCGCAGGTGAGGCGCGACCGAGGGTGCGCAGCGGCGTCAGATCTCCGCGCGGCGCTTGGCCAGCAGGGCCCGGCTTCGCTCCGGGGTCTCCGAATCGACCGCGAGCATGTCGAGCGCGCGGCTGTACTTTTCGATCTCTTCGCGCTTCTCGATGTAGTGCGCGCCGGTCATGTACTCGACGTACGCGATGTTCGGCAGTTCCGGCTCGCCGAACCGCAGCAGGGAAAACGCGTGTTCCGCGGACAGGCCGCTGCGCGTGTACGGCAGGACCTGGACCGATACGTGCGGCAGTGCGCTCATCTCGAGCAGGAATTCGATCTGCTGCTTGAGGACCTTCACGCCGCCGATCGGCCGGTGCAGGACCGACTCGTCGAGGACCATCCACACGCGGGGCGCGTCCGGCCTGCTGAACATCTTCTGGCGCCGCATCCGCAGCGCGACCAGCTGGTCGACGCGCTCGTCGGCCATCTCCGACCGGCCGTGGCTGAAGATCGCTCGCGCGTACGGCTCGATCTGGAGCAGGCCCGACACGTAGATCGGCTCCCAGATCTGGATTCGCGCGGCGGCTTCTTCGAGGCCGACGAGGTCGGTGAACCAGTTCGGCATCGTGTCGCCGAAGCGGCGCCACCAGCCCGGCTCGTTCGACTGCTTGACCATGTCGAGGAACGTCTGGCGTTCCGTCGAGTCCTCGACGCCGTACATCGTCAGCAGGTCGGTGACGTCGCGTTCCTTGAAACCGACCCGGCCGAGTTCCAGCCGGCTGATCTTCGATTCGGACCCGCGGATGTTGTACCCGGCCTGCTGCCGGGTGATGCCGGCCTCTTCACGGAGCCGCCGCAGCTGGGAGCCCAGGATCATGCGGCGCGCCGTGGGGCCGATGTTCTGTTCTCCTGCGGACGCGTTCACCGCGTTCATTCCCGGACCTTCCGCGCTCACGTCACCAGGGGGTTCTAGCCCGACTACCGAAAGTACACGTTAACCCGTCCTGCGCAAAGAGGTGACCCGGTTTACCCCATGCGCGCGTCGGCCTACTCTACGTAGAGTACGAGACTTTCGACACAGAACTTGCGAGGTTCAAGATGCCCGACGCCGCGACCCGGACCGAACGAGTTCCCGTGGGGGTCGACCCGACCCGAGCGAGCATCGCGCGCGTGTACGACGCCTTCCTGCTCGGGAAGGACAACTACGAGATCGACCGGGAAGTCCTCGGCCAGGTGCAGAAGGCCGCCCCGGAAGCTCAGGACCTGGCGTTCGAGAACCGCGGCTTCCTCATCCGCGCCTGCCGCTTCCTCGCGAGCCAGACCGGCATCACCCAGTTCCTGGACCTCGGATCCGGCCTGCCGACCGCGGAGAACACCCACCAGGTCGTCCAGCGGATCAACCCGGAGACCAAGGTCGTCTACGTCGACGACGACCCCGTGGTCCTCGCCCACGGCCGCGCGTTGCTCGAAGAGAACGAGCACACCCACTTCGTCGCCGAAGACATCTTCGAGCCGGAGCGGATCCTCGAGAACGAGGTCGTCCGCGAGCACATCGACTTCAGCCAGCCGCTCGTGCTGCTGCAGATGGGCACCCTGCACCACTTCAAGGGCGACAAGGACCGGCCGAAGGCGATCATGAAGGAGTACGTCGACGCGCTGCCGTCCGGCTCCTTCGTGGGACTCAGCCACTTCTTCGACCCGCAGAACGAAGACTCCGAGACCGCGCGCCGCATGGAAGACTTCTTCGTGCACAGCCCGATGGGTTCCGGCACCTTCCGGACGCAGCAGGAGATCGAAGAGCTGTTCCCGGGGCTCGAAATGGTCAAGCCCGGCGTGACGCTGTGCGCCGACTGGTGGCCGGACGGCCCGCGGCTCAAGGAGCTCAACGTCGCGCAGCGGACGATCGCCGGCGGCGTCGGCCGCAAGCTCTGAACGCCCCGTCCGTCAGAGGCGGACGAGGGGGAGCCAGTGGGAAAGGTCGGCCCGGGTGCCCGATGCGGACACCCGGCCGTCCGCCACCGCAGTGGTCCAGTCCAGTACCCCGGTGGCCAGTTCGAGCCACGTGCGCGGGTCCGTCTCGATCACGTTCGGCGGCGTGCCGCGGGTGTGCCGCGGCCCTTCCACGCACTGCACCGCCGCGAACGGCGGCACGCGGACTTCGACCGTGCGGCCCGGCGCGTCGGCCGCCAGCGCGCGCAGGCTGAGCCGCACCGCCGCCGCGAGCTCGGGCCGCGCCGGGTCCGGCGCATCGCCCTGCAGCCAAGGGAAAACCGCCACCACCGCCGCACGTAACTGTCCGGGGTCGACCGAACGCGAAGAGGCCATGGGCAAACAGTAGAGTGGCGCACCAAGAGTTTTCAGAGACACCCGAGAACGTGGGGATGAGATGGCGCAGCGGGACGAGGCGGATCGGATGGTTTCGCAGCAGCCCACCGGAAGCGGGCCCGATCGCCCCGGCAAGCACAGCCGCGCGGCGCGGCGCAGCGGCCAGCAGGCCCGGCGTTCCGGGAAGCACGGCACGCCCGAGATCACCGCGGAGATGCGGGCGAACGCCCGCGCCAACCCCGACAGCTGGCTCTACGTCATCGACGAAGCCTTCGACCCCAACGGGCCGGTCCCGTCGTGGGCGGTCGTCGGGGCCTACCCGGTGAACGGCGTCGGCGACGTGGTCGCGGACTTCCACCCCAACGACCGCTACCGGCCTTCGCCGAAGGCGCTGGGTTTCCCGGAGCCGTCGAACGACCTCGAGCAGCTGCTGCAGCTCGTCCGCACCGAGCACCGGCCGCCGTCGGACCTGCCGAAGGTCGTCCTCGACTCGACGCTGTTCGTCTACGCGATGTCGCCGGTGCAGCGCACGGTCATCGGGTTCCACAACACCGACGGCCGCGTGATGGTGCCGGCGTACACCCGCAAGGCGCTGGTGCCGGGCGAGTGGCCGCACGCCCGCGCCGTGCTCGGCCGCGACATCGTCAGCCTGCTCGGCGGTCACCCGGTCGCGATCAACCCGCACGACCTGATCACCGCCGTCGTGCCGGCCGAACACCTCCTGAAGGCGATCGCCGACGAACAGCGCTGACCTGCGGGTTTAACCCCATCGAGTGACCACCCGAGTCGCCGGATCGGCGACTCGGGTGCATCGTGAGGCTGGATGAGACTCACGAGATCGGTGGGGAGCATGAGGGTGCTGCGTCGTTCACCGGAAGTTCGCTCCCTGCTACCCCTCGCCGTCGCGATCTTGCTCCTCGCGGGCCAGACGCCGGCGACGGCCCAGGACGGCTACGCCGGAGCCGAGGAGCACTACGCGGGTTCGCAGATCGCCAAGGTCGAAGGCGTCGGTGCGGTACCCGGCGTGCTCTACGGATCCGACGACCAGCAGCTCGGCCACGACGTCAGCGGGCACCAGGGCCCGGTCGACTGGCGGGGCGCGGCGAGCTCCGGCGCCAAGTTCGTCTACGTCAAGGCGACCGAGGGCACCGGCTTCGTCAACCCGCAGTTCGCCCAGCAGTACACCGGCTCGTACGACGCCGGGCTAATCCGCGGCGCCTACCACTTCGCTCGGCCGGACATCTCCGACGGCGCGTCGCAAGCGCGGTACTTCCTCGCCCACGGCGGCGGCTGGTCGGCCGACGGCCGGACCCTGCCCGGTGCGCTCGACGCGGAGTACAACCCGTACGGCGAAACCTGCTACGGCAAGGACGCCGCCGGGATGGTCCGCTGGATCAGCGACTTCTCCGAGACCTACCGCGCGGCGACCGGCCGCTACCCGACGATCTACACGTCGACGAGCTGGTGGAAGCGCTGCACCGCGAACAACGGCGGGTTCGGCGGCAACCCGCTCTGGATCGCCCGCTACAACACCTACATCGGCGAGCTGCCCGCCGGCTGGGGCGTCCACACGATCTGGCAGTTCGCCGACCGCGGCACGCTACCCGGCGACCAGAACTGGTTCAACGGCTCGGCCGACCGGCTGCGCGCGCTCGCACTGGGCTGAACGGCGCAACACCCACGGTAATAGGTGTTAACCAGTCACCAATTGAAGATCGACTCCCCGAGAAAATCACCCACGCGTATACCCAATTTCACGGAACTGAGTGACAAACCGCCATCTCGTCCTCAACAATCGTGCCCGGGCGGCTACCTGCACATAGCCGCCCTCAGCGAGGGTTCTGTGAAGGGATTCGATCATGTCCACTTCCCGAAGAAGGCGGCTTTTCGCTGCCCTGGTCGTCCCGGCCACGCTGCTCCTGCTCGGCAGCACGGCGCAGGCGGCGACGTTCTCCCCCGAGGCCGACCCGGTCGCCGCGATCAACGCGGACATCGCCCAGCACAACCACGAACTGGGGTCGCAGATCCGGCGAGTCGAAGGCGACAAGTCGACACCGGACACGCAGAAGGCGGCGCAGCAACCGCAGCCCGCCCAGGCGATCCCCAACCAGGTGCTGGCCACCGTCGCCGGCATCGACGTCGCCAGCTACCAGGGCAACGTCGACTGGGCGAGCTGGTGGAACCAGGGCAAGCGGTTCGTCTGGACCAAGGCCACCGAGAGCACCAGCTACACCAACCCGTACTTCGCGCAGCAGTACAACGGGTCGTTCAACCAGGGCTTCATCCGCGGCGCCTACCACTTCGCCACCCCGAACACGGCGAGCGGCGCGGCGCAGGCCCGGTACTTCGTCGCCCACGGCGGCGGCTGGTCGAAGGACGGCAAGACCCTGCCCGGCGCGCTCGACATGGAGTACAACCCGTACGGCGCGACCTGCTACGGGCTGAGCAAGGCCGGGATGACGTCGTGGATCCTCGACTTCCACGACACCTACCACGCGCTGACCGGCCGGTACCCGGTGATCTACACGTCGACGAGCTGGTGGAGCAGCTGCGTGAGCGGTGACTTCTCCAGCACGGCCCCGCTGTGGGTCGCGCGGTACGCGTCGTCGGTGGGCACCCTGCCCTACAACTGGAGCTACTACACCGTCTGGCAGTACACCTCGAGCCCGCTCGACCAGGACACCTTCAACGGTGCCTACGACCGGCTCCAGGCGCTCGCCACCGGCTGACCCGCACCACCCGGCTCCCGGATCGTGACGACTTCGCGTCGGCCCGGCCGGGAGCCGGTTTCATGCCGTACCGTCCGAGCTTGCAGAATGCTGCTCACCACGTCCTGGGGGAACCGCACGGGCCTTGCGGACGTCGGAAGCGCACGAACACCCAGCGCCCGGAAGGCATGAAAGATGACGTACCCGCCTCAGCCGGGCCAGCCCGGTCAGCCCGACCCGTACGGCCAGCAGCCCCAGTCCGGTGGCTTCCAGCAGCCGTACCCGCAGCAGGGTGGGTGGGACCCCAACCAGCAGCAACAGCCGTACCCGACGCAGCAGTACCCGCAGGGCTGGGACCCGAGCCAGCAGCAACAGCAGCAGGGCTGGGACCCGAACCAGCAGCAGCAGGGGTACCCGGCGAGCCCGCAGCCGCAGTGGGGCGACCCGAACGCCCAGCAGCAGCAGTCCGCGTGGGCCGACCCGAACGCGCAGCAGTACGGCCAGCAGGCCTGGGACCCGAACCAGGGTGGCCAGATGTCCGGCTGGGACCCGGCGACCGGCGGGTACGCGCAGGGCTTCGGCGGGCCGCCGGCGCCGCCGAAGAAGAGCAAGACCGGGATGTGGATCGCCGTCGGCGCCACCGTGGTCGTCGTGCTGGCGGCGCTGGGCGTCACCGGCTTCGTCGCGCCCGGGTTCTTCCTTTCCAAGGACGACAACACGAACGTCGCGGCCCCGCCGTCGTCGAGCACGTCCGCGAAGCCGACTTCGCCGAAGACGACCACGCCCAAGAAGTCGACGACGCCGACCTCCAAGGCCCCGACGGGTTCCGGTGCGTCGGACGCCAAGGCGGTCCTGCAGGGCTTCATCGACAAGCTGAACTCCGGCGACAAGACCGGCGCGATCGCGCTGGGCTGCGCCGACTCGAAGGACCTGCTCGGCTCGTGGCTCGACACGTTCCTCAAGCCGCCGCTGAAGCTGGAGCTCGGCGAGGTGCCGGACGACGAGTACCTGGTCGAGGGCCAGGTCACCGGGACATCCGCCGGCAAGAACGTCAAGGGCACGCTGAGCGCGACGAACTTCGACGACAAGGGTTTCTGCGTCAGCACCATGCTGGTTTCCTGAGCGGGTGAAGCTGTGGCGATCACCGCTGGCGTGGACGTTCTTCGCGTCGCTGGTGCTACTGGTGGGGGTCGGCGGCTGGCTGCTGACCGACCCCGCCACCAGCCGCAGTGACGCGCTGAAGACGGGCGGCCTCGCCGGCGGCGCGATCGTGGCGCTGTACGCGCTGTGGCTCAACGACCGGCGCCGCCGGGTCGAGGAACGCCGCCAGGACATCGAGCGACGGCGGCACGAACTCGAGGCGCAACGCGCCGAACAGGACCGCGAGCGGGTGGCGGACGAGCGGTTCGCGAAGGCGGTCGAGCTGCTCGGCCACGCGGCGGACCAGGTGCGGGTGGGCGCGCTGCACGCGTTGGCGGGGCTGGCGCGAAGCCGCCCGGAGTACACGCAGACGGTGCTGGACGTCCTGTGCTCGTACCTGCGGCGGCCGTTTTCCCGCACCCGGCCCACGGGCGCCGATCCCGACCCGGAGCAGGAACGCGAACTCACGGTCCGGCTCACCGCGCAACGGCTGGTCACCGATCTGCTCCCGGCGCGCGACGACGAAGCCCCGGCCTACGACCTGGACCTGACCGGCGCCCGGCTGGAGTACCTCGACCTCTCGGGCAAGCTGATCGGCGGCCTGCTGCTCCGGTACGCGTCGCTGCACAGCAGCACGAACCTGAGCGGCTGCCGCTTCAAAGGCCGGGTGTACTTGACCGCCGCCGGTACCGAAACCGGCCGCCTGGTGGGGTACTTCCGGTGCCGCGGCGCCGTTTTCGAAAGTCACGCGTGGTTCAGCGGAACGGCTTTCGCCGAGGACGCGGACTTCACGGACACGACGTTCGCCGGACCGACCACGTTCAAGGAGGCGGAGTTCGCCAAGGACGCGGTGTTCGCCGGGGCCGTCAGTTCGGGCTCGCTCGACCTGCGGCGGGCTTCCTTCGCCGGGCAGACCGACCTGCGGTTCGCGTCGCTGCCGGAGTCGGTTTCGCTGTACAACACGCGGGTCCAGGCGGAGAAGGACGTGCAGCTGCCGGACGTTTGGGACGTCGAGCAGCTCCGCGACGGGGACCTGCGGATCGTCGCGAAGCACGGCTGAGCGGAGGGCACCGGCCGGAGCCGGCGCCCTCCGGTGCTCAGTCGAACAGCGCCGGCAGGGCGCCTTCCCAGGCTCCGCGCAGCTCGTCCAGCGAGAACTCCGTGATGCCCTGCAGTTCGAGCGTGCCCGATTCCGGGTCCACCACGCCGGTCTTGCGCCACGGGAGGCCGCGCGCGGTCAGCATCTCCGTGAAGCGCAGCTCTTCCGTGCGCGGGACCGCCACCAGGACGCGGCCGGCCGACTCGGAGAAGAGCTGGACGAACGGGTCCTGGTCGCTGTCCAGGAAGACCCGGGCGCCGCACTGTCCGATGAGGACGGTCTCGACCAGGGTCTGGATCAGGCCGCCGTCCGAAAGGTCGTGCGCCGCCGAGATCATGCCGTCGCGGGAGCCCGCCACCAGGATCTCGCCCAGCAGCTTCTCGCGGGCCAGGTCGACCTTCGGGGGCACGCCGCCGAGGTGGCCGTGGAGCTCGCGGGCCCAGGCCGAACCGTCCAGTTCGTCGTGCGTTTCGCCCAGCAGCAGCAGGGTTTCGCCCGCTTCCGCGCCGATGCCGGTCGGGATGCGGCGGGTGACGTCGTCGATCACGCCGAGGACGCCGATCACCGGGGTCGGCAGGATCGCCGTCGAACCGGTCTGGTTGAAGAAGCTCACGTTGCCGCCCGTCACCGGGATGCCGAGCTCGACGCAGCCGTCCGCGAGGCCGTGGACCGCCTGCTCGAACTGCCACATCACGCCCGGGTCGGTGGGAGCGCCGAAGTTCAGGCAGTCCGACACCGCGACCGGGGTCGCGCCGCCCGTGGCCACGTTGCGGTACGCCTCCGCCAGCGCCAGCTGCGCGCCGCGGTACGGGTCGAGGTAGACGAACTTGCTGTTGCAGTCCGTCGCGACCGAGACGCCACGGCCACTCGACTCGTCGATCCGGATCATGCCGGAGTCCGACGGCTGCGAGAGCACGGAGTTGCCGCGCACGTACCGGTCGTACTGCGAGGTCACCCATTCCTTCGACGCCTGGTTCGGCGACGAGATCAGCCGCAGCACGTCCGCGCGCAGTTCGTCCGGAGTGGACGGACGCGGCAGCTTCGCCGACGTGTCCGCGATCAGCGCGTCCTGATCCGACGGTCGCTCGATCGGCCGGTCGTACACCGGGCCCTGGTGGGCGACCGTGTGCGCCGGGACGTCGACGACGACCTCGTCGTTCCAGGTGATCACCAGGTGCTCGCCGTCGGTGACCTCGCCGATGTCGGTGGCGATGACGTCCCACTTGCGGCAGACCGCCATGAACGCCTCGACGTTCTCCGGCGAGACGACCGCGCACATGCGCTCCTGCGACTCGCTCGAGAGCACCTCGGCGGGGGTCATCCCGGTGGCGCGCAACGGAACGCGGTCGAGGTAGATGTGCATGCCGCCGTCGCCGGCCGCGGCCAGCTCGGACGTCGCGCAGGACAGGCCGGCGCCGCCGAGGTCCTGGATGCCGACGACGAGCTTCTGCGCGAACAGCTCGAGGCAGCACTCGATGAGCACCTTCTCGGTGAACGGGTCGCCGACCTGGACGCTCGGCAGCTTCTTGCGGCCGCCCGAGGACTCGTCACCCGAAAAGGTGTCACTCGCCAGGACGGAAACGCCGCCGATGCCGTCGAGGCCGGTGCGCGCGCCGAACAGGATGATCTTGTTGCCGGTGCCGGACGCGAACGCCAGGTGCAGGTCTTCGACGCGCATCGCGCCGACGCACAGGGCGTTCACCAGCGGGTTGCCGGCGTAGGACGGGTCGAAGACGAGCTCGCCGCCGATGTTGGGCAGGCCGAGGCAGTTGCCGTAGCCGCCGACGCCGGCGACGACCCCGGGCAGCACGCGCTTGGTGTCGGGGGCGTCGGCCGGGCCGAAGCGCAGCGCGTCGGCGACCGCGAGCGGCCGCGCGCCCATCGCCATGATGTCGCGGACGATGCCGCCGACGCCGGTCGCGGCGCCCTGGTACGGCTCCACATAGGACGGGTGGTTGTGGCTCTCCACCTTGAAGGTGACCGCCCAGCCCTCGCCGATGTCGACGACGCCCGCGTTTTCGCCGATGCCGGCCAGCATCTTGGCCTTCATCTCGTCGGTGGCGGTCTCCCCGAAGTACCGCAGGTGCTTCTTCGACGACTTGTAGGAGCAGTGCTCGCTCCACATCACCGAGTACATCGCCAGCTCGGCATCGGTGGGCCGGCGGCCGAGGATCTCCCGGATGCGGGCGTACTCGTCGTCGGCGAGGCCCAATTCGCGATACGGCTGGGTGTGCTCCGGGGTCGCCCCGGCGCGCTCGGTGGTGTCAACGGTGCTGGTCACGGTGTCCGTGTCAGGGTTCGCCACGGCCGCCAGGATACGGGCAGGCCGGTGGCGCCCCGGACGGTGGGCCACCGAAATCGGACGGCCCCCGGCGGGTGTGAGCGGCGCGACACCGCGGCCCGGCACGGGGACAACCCGGGGCGCCCCCGAGTGCGCGGGCCCGGAATTGTCGGACCCCGCGAGTAACGTTGAAACCGGGGGCCCCCGAGCCGCGCGGCGCGAAAATCGGTCGCCTTCGCCCGGGTGTCGGCTTACCGTCGACAATCGTGCTTTCCGCCACATACCCCCTTCCGCCGCTGCGGCTTCCCGCACGGCCGAGCGCGAGCCGCTTCCTGCTCGCCGTCTTCCGGGCCCGGCTCGGGACGGTGCTGGGCGCCGCCGCGATCGGTGTCGTCTGGGCGCTTCCCGGCGCGCTGCTGCCGCTGGTCGTCGGCCAGGGCATCGGCGCGATCACCGCGCACGACGGTGCCGCGGTCGGGCGCTGGGCGCTCGTCGCGGCCGTGCTCGGCCTGGTGCAGACGGTCTTCGGGACCTGGCTGCACTTCCTCAACTACGGCCTGTGGCTGCACGGCGCGGGCACCACCCAGCGGACCGTGTCGGCGCACACCACCCGCGTCGGCGCCGGGCTGCGCGAGCAGACGACGACCGGCAACCTGGTCGCCGTCAGCACCACCGACATCAACCACATCGGGAACACGGTCGAGATGACCGGGCGGGCGTTCGGCTCGCTGCTGGCGTTCGTCGTGGTCGCGGTCTGGCTGGTCACGACGTCGCCGCTGCTGGGCGTGGTCGCGCTGGTCGGCGTGCCGGTCGCGGTGCTCGGCATCGGCCCGCTGCTCGCCCCGCTGCAGAAGCGCAAGGCGAAGCAGCGTGAGCAGCGCGGGGACGTCAACGCGCTGGGCGCGGACATCGTGTCCGGCCTGCGGATCCTGCGGGGCATCGGCGGCGAACGGCGGTTCTTCGCCCGCTTCCGGGAGACGAGCCAGCGGGTGCGGCGGGCCGGTATCGAGGTCGGCAAGGCCGAGGCGTGGCTGGCCGCGGCGGAGATCGCGCTGCCCGGCCTGGTCACCGTGGTGATCACCTGGCTGGGCGCGCGGCTGGCCGTGGCCGGCTCGATCGGCGTCGGGCAGCTGGTGGCGTTCTACGGCGTTTCGGCGTTCCTGATCTGGCCGGTCACCGCCGCGACGGAGGCGGTCGGCTCGATCACGTCCGGGCTGGTCGCGTCGCGGAAGGTCGTGGCGCTGCTGGCGATCCACCCGAAGCTGGCGGACCCGGAGACGCCGGAGCCGCTGCCCGACGGGCCGCTGGAGCTGGTGGACACCGAGTCCGGGGTGCGGGTCGCGCCCGGCAGGCTGACGGTCGTCGACTTCGGCGCCGACGGCGAAGCGGTCGCCGACCGGCTGGCCCGGTTCGCCGACCCGGCCGAGGGCGAAGCGGTGCTGGTCGGCGGCGTCCGGGCGGAGCGGGTCGCGCTCGCGGAGCTGCGGCGGCGGATCGTCTACGCGCACAACCAGGACATCTGGTTCTCCGGCGTGCTGCGCGAGCAGCTGGCGCCGGCGCGGACGTCCGGCGTCGACATCACCGAAGCGCTGTACGCGGCCGACGCCGACGACATCGTGGAGGCGCTGCCGGAAGGCGTCGACGAGGTGATCGGCGAACGCGGCCGCGAAGTGTCCGGCGGCCAGCGGCAGCGGCTCAACCTGGCCCGCGCGCTGGCGACCGACGCCGACGTCCTGGTGCTGGACGAGCCGACGTCGGCGGTCGACGCGCACACCGAGGCCCGCATCACCGAGCGCGTCGCGGCACTGCGCCGCGGCCGGACGACGGTGGTGTTCAGTCAGAGTCCGTTGTGGACACATGTGGCGGACGAAGTCTTCACGGCGAAAGTAGTGACGGTATGAAACGGCTTCCCACGGCGTCCCGGCGGGACGTCCGCCGCTGGGCGCGGCGCACGGTGGTGGTCAACAAACGCGAGTTCGGCCTGCTGCTGGGCGCGCTGGCGGTGGCCACGGTGATCGGGCTGGCCGGACCGCAGCTGCTCGGCTCGCTCGTCGACGACGTCGCGGCCGGCACCACCACCGGCCACGTCGACCTGCTCGCGGTGGCGTTCGTCGCGATCATGGCGCTGCAGGCGCTGGCCAGGAAGATCGCGCGGATGCGCGGCGCGGTGTTCGGCGAGCAGGTGCTGGCCAACACCCGCGAGGAGTTCGTCGGGACGGCGCTGCGGCTGCCGCTCGGCACCGTCGAGGCGGCGGGCACCGGCGACCTGCTCAGCCGCGCCACCACCGACCTCGGCCGGATCGACCACGCGGCGCGGTTCGCGGCGCCGGAGATCCTGGTCGCGGCGGTGACCGTGGTGTTCACGGTGATCGCGATGGTGCTCACGTCGCCGCTGCTCTCGCTCGGCCTGCTGGTCGCGGTGCCGCTGCTGGTGCCGGTCAACGTCTGGTACCAGCGGCGGATCCCGGCGGTCATGCAGTGGATGCTGGACCGCTGGGCGGACCTGACCACCAGCGTCCACGAGACGGCGGAGGGCGCGCGCACGGTCGAGGCGCTCGGGCTGACCGAGCGGCGGGTCGGCGCGGCGTACGACGCGCTGGACCGCAGCATCCACGGCGAGCGCCGGATGCGCGCGCTGCAGCTGCGCTGGCTGCCGTCGCTAGAGATCAGCTACGTCGTCCCGCTGGCGGTCATGCTGCCGCTCGGGCTGCTCGCGTACACGCGGGGCTGGGCCGGGCTCGGCGAGATCACCACGATGCTGCTGTACATGCAGGCGATGGCGGCGCCGCTGAACGAGGCGCTGTTCTGGCTGGAGGACCTGCAGGTCGCGGCGGCCGCGGCGCGCCGGATCCTCGGCGTCCACGCGGTGGCCTCCGAGGAGGCGCCGAAGGTGCAGGAGGTGCCGCGCGGGCGCGACATCGACGTGCACGACGTCCGGTTCGCCTACACCGCGGACCGCGAGGTGCTGCACGGCATCGACCTGCGCGTCCCGCGGGGCGAGCGGCTGGCGATCGTCGGCCCGTCCGGCGCGGGCAAGTCGACGCTCGGCCGGCTGCTGGCGGGCATCGCGGCGCCGTCGTCGGGCTCGGTGCGCATCGGCGGCCAGGACGTCTCGGCACTGGCCGACGACGTCCTGCGCGGCGAGGTGCTGCTGCTGACCCAGGAGCACCACGTCTTCTCGGGAACGCTGCGGCAGAACCTGGCGCTGCCGGCCCGTCGCGCGGGTGGCGACTGGACCGACGAGGAGCTGCTGGCGGCGCTGACGTCGGCGGGCGCGTCGGACTGGGTCGCCACGCTGCCGTCCGGGCTGGACACGAAGCTGGGTTCCGGCGAGCACCCGGTGCCGGCGGCGATCGCGCAACAGCTGGCGCTGGCCCGGGTGGTGCTGGCCGACCCGCACACGCTGGTGCTCGACGAGGCGACGTCGCTGCTGGACACGGGCTCGGCGCGAGACCTGGAGCGGTCGTTGAACAGCGTGCTGTCCGGGCGCACGGTGATCGCGATCGCCCACCGCCTGCACACAGCGGCGGCGGCCGACCGGGTGGCGGTGGTCGAGGACGGCCGCATCACGGAGCTCGGCCCGCACTCGGCCCTGCTGGCGGCGGGCGGCTCGTACGCCCGGCTGGTGGCGGCGGCTTCGTAGCCCGGAAGCCGCCTCAACCGCGAGGCCGGGTCGGGCGTGTCCACGGTGCCGGGCACCCCCGGCCCGACCCTGAGGAGAAGCCCGATGACGTCGACAAGCCGAGCCCCACGAGCCGGGGCGGCCGCCGCCGGGATCGCGATCACCGCCGCTGCGATGGCGGCCACGCCGGCCGCGGCGGCGACCTGGCCGAACGACAGCTTCGACCTGTGTCCCACCACTTGCGCCGTCGGCGGCACCCTGGGCGGTGTCGCGTGGGGCAACCGGACCGCGACCGTGCAGGGCACCATGACCGACATCGAGGGGTCCGGCACCACCGTCTACTTCGAGGCCTACGCCGGCTCGGTGAAGATCGACAGCACGACCCGGAGCACGCCCGCCGACAAGACCGAGCCGTTCCACTTCACCATCGGGGACCCGGACCGCGTCGGCGGCTTCGACCGCCTCAAGATCCAGGTGTGCCAAGGCGGGCCCGACTGGTGCAGCAGGCCGGTCAACGCGGACCGCGACGGGGTGGCCGAGGCGCTGTCCAGCCTCTGAACGCTACCAGCCGGGACACCTCAGGAGGTGTCCCGGCTGCTTCGCGTCAGGCCTTGACCAGCGCGTCCACCGCGCTGAAGAACATCCCGAGCCCGTCGTCCGACGGGCCGGTCAGCGCGTCGATCGCGTGCTCCGGGTGCGGCATCAGGCCGACCACGCGGCCGTTTTCGCTGCGGATGCCCGCGATGTCGTTGCGGGAGCCGTTCGGGTTGCCGCCGACGTAGCGGAACACGACGCGGCCCTCGCCCTCCAGCTCGTCCAAAGTGGACTGCTCGGCCATGTAGCAGCCGTCGATGTTCTTCATCGGGATGAGGATCTCGGCGCCCTCTTCGTAGCGCGTGGTCCACGCCGTCGAGGTGTTCTCCACCCGGAGCCACTGGTCGCGGCAGATGAAGTGGAGGCCCTGGTTGCGGATCATCGCGCCCGGCAGGAGCCCCGCCTCGCACAGGATCTGGAAGCCGTTGCAGATGCCGAGGACCGGCATGCCGGCGCGGGCCGCCTCGATCACCGGGGTCATCACCGGGGCGAAGCGGGCGATCACGCCCGCGCGCAGGTAGTCACCGTACGAAAACCCGCCCGGGACGACGACCGCGTCGACGTCGTGAAGGTTCTCGTCCGCGTGCCACAGCGGGACCGCCTCGCCGCCGGCGTAGCGGACCGCGCGGGCCGCGTCGCCGTCGTCCAGGGTGCCCGGGAAGGTGATGACGCCGATGCGGACGCTCACGCCTCCACCCGCTTGATGGTCCACTGCTCGATCACCGGGTTCGCGAGGAAGCCCTCGGCGATCTTCTCGAGCGTCGCGTCGTCGACCGTGTCGTCGACCTCGATCTCGAAGTGCTTGCCCTGGCGGATCTCCTTGATCCCGGTGAAGCCGAGGCGGCCGGCGGCGCCGAGCGCGGCCTGCCCCTGCGGGTCGAGGATTTCGGGCTTCGGCATGACGTCGACGACGACTCGGGCCACGGCAGGCTGCTCCTTATTCACGCAGGTCGTGGGTACCGGGCCAGCATAGTTGACCCCGTTCGCCGCCCTCGCGCCCAGGTGGCGAGGGCCACCGGAAAACCTAGACTGGCCGAGGGCGCGGCGCTGCGCCATGATGAGTCGTTGACATCTCGCCAACAGGAGGCACCGTGGCCGTCCAGGAGTCCTTCGACTACGTCATCGTCGGCGCCGGCAGCGCGGGCTGCGTGCTCGCCAACCGGCTCACCGAGGACCCGTCGGCGCAGGTCCTGCTGCTCGAGGCGGGCGGCGAGGACACCGCGGACGAGATCCACATCCCCGCCGCGTTCCCCTCGCTGTTCAAGACCAAGTGGGACTGGAACTACGAGACCGTCGAGCAGAAGCACACCGGCAAGACGTCCTACTGGCCGCGCGGGAAGGTGCTCGGCGGCTGCTCGTCGATCAACGCGATGATCTACATCCGCGGCAACCGCGCCGACTACGACGGCTGGCGCGATTCCCACGGCGCCGAAGGCTGGGGCTGGGACGACGTCCTGCCCTACTTCAAGCGCGCCGAGGGCAACCAGCGGCTCGGTGACCCGCTGCACGGCACCGACGGCCCGCTGCACGTCGAGGACCGGCGGTTCACCCACGAGCTGTCGCACGCCTGGGTCGACTCCGCCGTCTCGTGGGGCCTCAAGCGCACCGACGACTTCAACGGCGAGAGCCAGGAAGGCGCCGGCGTCTACCAGGTGACCTGCAAGAAGGGCCGCCGCTGGTCCACCGCGGACGCCTACCTGCGCCCGGCGCTCGAGCGGCCGAACCTCACCGTGAAGACGTCCTCGCCCGCGACCCGGATCGTCTTCGAAGGCACCCGCGCGGCCGGGGTGTCCTATTTGGACAACGGTGTCGAGCGCACCGCGCACGCGTCCACCGAGGTGATCCTGAGCGGCGGCGCGGTCAATTCGCCGCAGCTGCTGATGGTCTCCGGCGTCGGCCCGGCCGAGCACCTGCGCGAGCACGGCATCGACGTCGTCGCCGCGCTGCCCGGCGTCGGCGAGAACCTGCACGACCACCCGGCCTGCGGGATCATCTGGTCCACCCGCGGCACGACCGACCTGGTCGACGCGGCGACCCCGCGCGGTCTCGTCCGCTACCAGCTGACCAAGCGCGGCCCGCTGGCGTCGAACATCGGCGAGGCGGGCGCGTTCTTCCCGACCACGGACGGCCTGCCCGCGCCGGACATGCAGATCCACGTGGCGCCGACGTTGTTCTACGACAACGGCATGCGCGAACCGACGGTCCCCGGCTTCACGTCGGCGGCGACGCTGGTGGACGTCGCGAGCCGCGGCCGGCTGCGGCTGAAGTCGGCGAATCCCCTGTGGAAGCCGGAAATCGACCCGGCGTACTACTCGGAGTCGCGGGACATGGAGACGATGATCGCCGGGCTGCGCGCGCTGATCGACATCGGGAAGTCGGGGCCGCTCAAGCGGTTCCTCGACCAGCCCTTCCTGCCCGCGCGGCACGACCTGAGCGACTCCGAGCTGGCCGAGCACGTCCGCGAGAACACGCAGACGCTCTACCACCCGGTCGGGACTTGCTCGATCGGGTCGGTCGTCGACCCGAAGCTGCGCGTGAATGGCGTCGAAGGCCTGCGCGTGGTCGACGCGTCCGTGATGCCCGTGGTGCCGCGGGGCAACACGAACGCGCCGACCATCATGGTCGCGGAAAAGGCGGCGGACCTGATCCGGGGCCGCTAGCGCTTGCCGTGCAGGATGGTCACCAGCTTGGCGACCAGCGCGTCCGTCGAGTCCTTGCGGGTGAACGACGTCAGCGTCAGCGGGGCCGTGAAGCGCTGACGCGCGATCGCCTTCGTGCGGGCGAACTCGCGCAGCCCCTCCGGGCCGTGGATGCGGCCGAAGCCCGAGTCGCCGACGCCGCCGAACGGCAGGGACGCGATGCCCGCGAACGACAGCGGCGCGTTGATCGCCGTCATGCCCGTGCGGAGCTTCTCGGCCAGCTCGACACCGCGGGACTTCGAGAAGACCGTCGAGCCCAGGCCGTACTTCGTGCTGTTCGCCAGCTCGACCGCTTCGTCCATGTCGCGGACCCTCGCGATCGTCACCGTCGGGCCGAAGGTCTCCTCGGTGACCGCTTCGGAGTCCTCCGGGACGTCGATCAGCACCGTCGGCTGCGCGTAGCGGTCGCCGACCGCGTCCTCGCCGCCGAGGACCGCCTTTCCGCCGCGGGCCAGCGCGTCCTGGATGTGGCGCTTGATCACGCCGAGCTGCGAGGGCATCGTCACCGGGCCGTACTGCGCGGCCTCGTCCGAGCCCGCGCGGACGTCCTTCGACTTCTCGACGACCTTCGCGACGAACGCGTCGTGCACCTTCTCGTGGACGTACACGCGCTCGACGCCGATGCAGGTCTGGCCGGAGTTGGAGAACGCGCCCCACACCGTGGCGTCGGCCGCGGCGTCGAGGTCGGCGTCCGCGTCGACGAGCACCGGGTCCTTGCCGCCGGCCTCGATGACCACCGGGGTGAGCGTCTCGGCGGCCGCGGCCATGATGCGCTTGCCCGTCGCGGTCGAGCCGGTGAACGCGATCTTGTCGACGCCGGCGCCGACCAGCGCCGCGCCGGTCTCGCCGAAGCCGGTGATCAGCTGCAGCACCGGCTGCTCCGGGACGATCTCGGCGAACGCGTCGACCAGCCACTTCCCGACGCCGGGGGTGTACTCGCTGGGCTTGAAGACGACGGCGTTGCCCGCGGCGAGCGCGTACGCGATCGAGCCGAGCGGCGTGAAGACCGGGTAGTTCCACGGGCCGATCACGCCGACCACGCCCAGCGGCTGGTACTCGACGGTGGCGGCCTGGTTCGACATCAGCAGCCCGGCCGAGCGCTTCTGCTTGCCGAGGATCTTCTTCGCGTTCTTGCCCGCCCAGGCGATGTGCTCGATGGCCAGGACGCTCTCGAGCTGCGCGTCGGCGATCGGCTTGCCCGTCTCGTCGCGGACCACCTGGCACAGCTGCGGCAGCCGCCGCGTCAGCACGCCCTTCCAGCTCTTCAGCCGCTCCGCGCGCCCGGCGAAGCCGAGGCCTTCCCACCACTTCGCGGCGACGCGCGCCCGCTCGACGGCCGCCTTGACGTCGTCCGCCGAGTGGATCGGGTAGGTTCCGACCACCTCGTCGGTCGCCGGGCTGAGCGAGTCGAAGGTTTCGCCGACCGACGTCGGCTTCGGCTGGACGGCAGTCATCGGCGTCTCCCGTGGGTCGAGGTTCAGCCCAGGTTACGACGTTACTGACACTGTGCCAATAGCTCGCGCGGGCTTCACCACCAGCATTCCACCGGCGATCGCCGCGGCAAAGACACCGAACAGCGGGGCGAGCCACAACGGCAGCACGCCGACCGCCAGCGAGCCCAGCCCGAAGCCGCACGCCTGCACGGTGAAGCTCAGCGAGAACCCCGCTGACCTGCGGTTCTTCGGTAAGAGGCGCTGGAGGTTGACCGACGTCGCGGCGACCAGCGGGCCGGTGCACCCGCCGATGAGCGCGATCGACGCGATCAGCCCCGGCCAGCCGAGGTCGGCGGCGAGCGCGAGCCCGCCGGCGACGAACCCGCCGAGGAACAGCCGCGGGTCGCCGGTCTTGCCGCGCCACGCGTAGAGCGCGCTGCCCAGGATGCTCGCCCCGCTCAGCACGGCGATGACCACCGGCGCGGCCGTTTCCGGCGCGCCGAGGCGCTGCACGAGCGGCAGCGGCGCGACCTCGATCGTCGAGAGCAGCAGCCCGACGGTGAACGCGCAGCACAACCACGGCAGGTAGGTGAAGAGCGTCGCGGGCGGGACGTCGTCAGCGGATTCCACCCGATCGAGCTCACCCGCGCGGCGCGGGACGAGCGCGGCGGCGGCCACGCAGGCCACGGCCATCGCGGCGATCGGGACGAACGTGCCGGCCAGGTCGAGCAGCGCGACCAGCGCCGGACCGCCGATCAGCACGCCTTCGAGGATCATCGCGTCGACGGAGATGGCGCGCGGCAGCAGCTCGTCGTCCACCGCGTCGGCCAGGAGCGTCCGGAAACCGCCGGACAGCGCGCCGGCCGAGATCCCGGGCAGCAGGACCAGGGCGAGCAGCACGGCGTTCGGCGCCCCGCTCGCCGCGGCCGTCGCGAGGGCCGCGAACCCGGCGGCGGTCAGGAGCAGCAGCGCGGGGAGCCCCCTGGCCGGCCCGACGCGGTCGAGCAGCCGCCCGACCGGCACGGCCCCGGCCATCTCGGCCACGACGAAGACCGACATGAGCACGCCACCCAGCCGGTACGACCCGGTCGTGGCCGTCGTGAGCAGGGTGAACGCGAGCGGCGCCATGGTCGCGGGGAGCCGGGCGAACTGAACGCCCGCCGACCAGCGCCAGTAGGCGCGATGGGTGAACAACGACATGCCCACACGCTCTCCTGGCCGGTTCGTGCGGCACACTCATTCGGGTGAGAGCGAATCACCGATGATCGAGCTGGTCCTGACCGCGGCCGGGAGCCAGCGCGTCCGGTTCGCGATTTCGCCGTTGGAGGAGGTGCTCGGCGCCGTCCGGACGCTGCTCGGCGTCCGCACGCACCCGGCGCACCTGCCGTGGCTGTCCGGCGCGCCCGCCGTCGACGTGCCGGAGCTGGCCGCGGTGCTGAGCGCGCGGCACTACATCACCGAGTTCCTGAGCCCGCCGCCCGACGGCCCGGAGACGACGGCGGCGGCCCAGCTGCGGGCCGTGCGCGCGACGCCACCGTCGCAGGTGGCGCTGGAGCTGGGGATGGTCGACGCGGACCTGTCGCTGCTGCCGGCCGATCCGGCGACCGCCCGCGACCTGCTGGCCGACCAGCTGGAGACGGTCTGGCACACGCTGCTCGCCCCGGAGTGGCCCCGCCTGCGCGAACTGCTGGCGGCGGACATCGCGTTCCGCACGCGCCGGCTGGGTTCGGGCGGCATCGCGGCGATGTTCGCGGAGCTGCACCCGCGGGTCCGGCTCGCGGGGACGTCGGTGCTGATCGACGTCCCCGCCCGGGAGCGGCTGTCGATCGACTCACGCGGATTGCTCCTGATCCCCGCGGTGTTCGTGTGGCCCGGGGTCGGCGTGGTGACGGTGCCGCCGTGGCAGATTTCGGTGCTGTACCCGGCACGAGGGGTCGCTTCGCTGTGGACGTCCGAGGTGGCGCTGCCGGAGGCTTTGGCGGAGGTGCTCGGCCGGACGCGGGCGTTGTTGCTGGCTGCGTTGGACCGGCCGGCTGCGACTACTGAGCTGGCCCGGCGGTGTGACTTGGCGCCGGCGACGGTGTCGGCGCACTTGACGGCGCTGCGCGGGGCGGGGTTGCTGGCTTCGGAGCGGCGGGGGCACCGGGTGCTGTACCGGCGGACGGAACTCGGGGACGCCTTGCTCGCCGGGAAGCTTTGAGCAACGGCTGAAGTCAAACCACTCGCACGAGATGGTTTGTTTTACTCTCGAGCTTCAGGACCATGCCCACTCGTTGCCGTTCAGCGATCGAGCGGGCAATCAGCCGCGCCTCGACTTGTTCGACACCGAATCTCTTGACATCGACAACGTAGTCGTCGACACCGTCCCGCAGCCCGACGAGATCACAATGAACGCGATAGCCGACCGGAAGGACAACCGAGCATTCGATTAATTCAATCGGACTCGCGAATGTAACAGCACAAGTGTCGGAGCGACCTTCCTTCATCAGCGGAGCCCATTTACCCGGCCAGCTCTTGTCAAGCGCCAAGCGCATGATGGCTCCACGTCGCAGCGGACGGGCAAAGTGGATGATCACTTCAAGCCTGCCATCGTTGAGCCAGTTGAATGTGGCATCCCACTGCGAAGATCCCAAACCCTCCCCCTCGAACGAACTGACTCCGACCTTCACGCGTCGGCGCCCCACCGCAGCTTGGTCACGCCCCGGACCTGTTCGAATGGCGAAGAAGTCCAGGAAATCCGAATCCACGACCGCCGTCACGACGATCCGCTCGTCAGCATCACCGTTCGGCTTCAACACCGCCGACTCTCGCCATGCGAGGATCTTCCAATCCTGCTCACCGCGAGCCCTCAACGAGACGCAGTACCTGACCAACAGGCGCCGATCCAGTTCCCGCATCCGACGGAATTCGGAACGGCCCGCGAGCAGGGTTCCCAATACGCCCAGCACAGCCAGGATTCCCCCGACGAGAAATCCTGTCTTGATCGCCAGGCTGCCGAGCAACCCACTCAGAAGCGCGCCGAATCCAAGGATGCCCAGAATCCCACGCACAAGATCGACGAGCCCGAGTCGCACAAGTCGACCTTGGAGCCAGCCCAGGAATTCGTCGAACACGCAGACCGACCACCTTCCGGAAGCGGGTGCCGAGAACCAAGGTTAACCACCTATCGGCACCCCGACCGCAGGTCGTTTCGGTCAGCAAGTACAAATGTGACATTTTCGAGATTTTCGAGCACCTACCACGGCCTCACCCGGTCGACTACCAAGCGTGTTGGCGAGGTGACGAGGACCCGGACTAGGCTGGAATCGTCCACGTGTGAAGGAGAACCATCGATGCGTATCGTCCATTTCGGACACGCCTGCCTGCTCCTGGAGACCGGCTCCGAGCGGATCCTGATCGACCCCGGCGCGTTCTCCACCGGGTTCGAGGGCGAGCGGGAGCTGTCCGCCGTGCTGGTGACGCACCAGCACTTCGACCACCTCGACGTCGAGAAGCTGCCGAAGGTCCTGGAAGCGAACCCCGAGGCGAAGCTGATCGTCGATCCCGGGTCCGCCGAAGCCGTCCAGAAGCTCGGCGTGCAGTTCGACGTCGCCAACGTCGGGGATGCCTTCGCCGTCGGGGACACGTCCGTCAAGGCCGTCGGTGGGGAACACGCGGTCATCCACTCCGACATCCCGGTCATCCCGAACATCGGGTACGTCTTCGACGACGGCGCGTTCTTCCACCCCGGCGACTCGTTCTTCGTGCCGGAGCAGAAGATCGACGTGCTGGGGCTGCCGACCGGGGCGCCGTGGCTGAAGGCCGGCGAAGCCGTCGACTACCTGCGGGCCGTCGCGCCGCGGGTGGCCGTGCCGATCCACGAAGCCGTGCTCGCCAACCCCGCCATGCACTACGGGCTGTTCGGGAACCTCGCGCCCGAAGGGACCGAGGTCAAGGTGCTCGAACGGGCCGAACCCGCGAAGTTCTAGGCCGCGACCGTGCGCAGCGAGCCGTAAGTCGCGCCGAACGCGCGGTTCTCCAACGACACGTCGACCGCGTCCAGGAGGGCCTGGCGGAGGCCGGGGCGGGTGAGGTCCGTGGCTTCCACCCCCAGCCGGACCAACCCGCCCCGGCGGGCCGTGCGGGCCGCTGCCAGCACCAAGGCGAAGCAGCGCACCGTTTCCGTGCGGTGTGACTGGCTCGTGAACTCACTCACGCGGGCGCGGCGCACCTCGCCGGTCACGAGGTCGCGCACCGCGCCGAGGTCCGCGCACAGGCGGAAGCCGTGCTCGGCCAGGGCCTGCAGTGTGCCCTGGGACGCGACCCAGCGCGGCGGGGCGAAGCCGTCGACGGCGAGGCCGGCGGTGTCCAGCAACGCCTTCGCCGCGATCAGCCGGAGGCGGGCCTCGTGTGCCGGCAGGGTCGCGAACTCCGCCTTCTTGCCCAGGTACACCGTGCGGTGGGTGGGTGTGACCGTGTGGTCGTAGCCGTGCAGCAGCACCGAATCACCGCGGCGGGCGCGGTTGCGGACCCACTCCGTCACCGGCCCGTCGCCGGTGCGGGCCGCGTACAGCAGCGACAACGGCACCCTGCGGCGGTCGAGTTCGGCCGCGAGGTCGGCGCACCGGTGCAGCGTGCGCGGGGTGATTCCCGACAGCGAAACCAGCAAGCGAGCGTCCACACCACCCATTGGGACGCACGCGTCTGACGTCGTCGTGAACTGCGCAGAACGGGTGGGCGTCCGTTGCCGGAAGGGTCAGACGCCTTCACGCAGGAGCTGCACGGCCATCGCGATCCGGCCACGCAGGTCGGGGTCGGCGACCTGGCCGTCGGCGACGTCCGCGCGCGAGACCGGGATGCGGGCGCACGCCTCGTCGACGATCTTCGCGCCCGCGTACGTCAGCACCTTGCGCAGCGAGTCGTGCGCGTCGCGGCCGCCGGTCGGCGCGGCGATCGAGGACGCGTTGATCCAGGCCACCGGCTTGCCGTAGATCTCGCCGCCGCCGACCGTCCAGTCCAGGAGGTTCTTGAACGAGCCCGGCAGGCCGCCCGCGTACTCCGGGGTGCAGATCAGGATCGCGTCGGCCGCCTTGATCGCTTCCCGGAGCGACGCGACCGCGGGGTGCAGCGGGTCGCGGTCGTCATCGGGGTTGAAGTGCGGCAGTTCGCCGAGACCGGTGTACGTCGTGCTCGTGGTGAGCGTCGCGACGGTCCCCAGCACCGCCGCATTGCCCGAGCCTGCTCGCAGGCTGCCGCAGATCAGCAGGATCACGCGGCCAGTCTGCCAGGGAAAGCCCGGTCACGCGGTGGTACGCCTCGATGTACCGGTCGCGCGTCGCGGTCACCACCGCCGGGGGCAGTGCCGGCAGCGGGGCCACGCAGTTCCAGCCGGACGACGGGCCGACCAGCCAGTCGCGCACGTGCTGCTTGTCGAACGACGGCCGCGGGCGGCCGGGCCGGTGGTCGCCGTCGAGCCAGTAACGCGCCGAGTCCGGGGTCAGCAGCTCGTCCGCGAGGACCAGCCCGCCGTTCGCCCCGATGCCGAACTCGAACTTCGTGTCCGCGAGCAGCAGGCCCTGCTCCGCGGCCCGCGCGGCACCCCGCCGGTACAGCTCCAGCGACGCCTCGCGGACCTCCTCGGCGAGCGCGCGCCCGAGGACCGCCGCGAAGGTGTCGAAGTCGATGTTCTCGTCCGGTTCGCCGGGCCGCGCCTTGGTGGACGGCGTGAAGATCGGCTCGGGCAGCCGGGCCGACTCGGGCAGCCCGGCCGGCAGCGCGAGCCCGCAGACCGCGCCGGAGCGGCGGTAGTCGGCGTACCCGCGCCCGGACAGGTACCCGCGGACGACCGCCTCCACCGGCAGCATGTCGAGCCGCTCGACCAGCAGCCCGCGGCCGCGGAAGGACGCGGGGATCAGCGGCCCTTCGCAGGCCACCAGGTGGTTCGGGAGGACGTCGGCGAGCTCGCGGAACCAGAACGCGCTCATCGCGGTGAGCACCCGGCCCTTGTCCGGGACGGGGGTGGGGAACACGCGCTCGAAGGCGGAAATGCGGTCGGACGCGACGATCAGCAAGTGGTCGTCGCCCACGGCGTAGAGGTCGCGGACCTTGCCGGAGGCGAGCCGCTCGGGGGTGGGGAGGGGTGTCACGCACTGAACCCTAACCGGCACCCTCCGCCACCATGGATGATGCTGGCATGGCGTACGACTGGATCTCGGTGACCACCGACTACGGCCTGCGCGACGGCTTCGTGGCGGCCTGCCACGGCGTGATCGCGCGGCTCGCGCCCGCGGTGCGCGTGCTCGACGTGACGCACGAGGTGCCGCCCCAGGACATCCGGCACGGGGCCATGGCACTGGCCCAGACGGCACCGTTCCTGCCGGAGTCGGTGCACGTCGCCGTCGTCGACCCCGGCGTGGGCACGACCCGGCTCGGCGTGGTCGTCGTCGCCGGGGACGGGCTGCTGGTCGGGCCGGACAACGGCCTCCTGCTGCCGGCCGCGCAGGCGCTGGGCGGGGTCCGGGCGGCGTACGAGCTGGCCGAGCCGTCGCTGCGGCTGCCGGTCACGTCGGCGACGTTCCACGGCCGGGACGTCTTCGCGCCCGCGGCCGCGCACCTGGCGCTGGGGGTCGCGCCCTCGGCGTTCGGCGACCCGGTCACCGACCTGGTGTCGATGCCGGAGCCGTTCGTCGCGGCCTTCCCCGGGAAGCTGGTGTCGGAGGTGCTGACGGTCGACCACTTCGGCAACGTCCAGCTGGCCGCGACGCCGGCCGACCTCGAGCTGTCCGGGCTGACCGGCGCGGTTTCCGTGCACAGCGAGCGGGTCGCGGTGACGACGGTGGTCGGCCGGACGTTCGCGGACGTCCCGGCCGGGGCCAGCGTCCTCTACACGGACTCGGCCGGGCGGCTCGCGGTCGCCGTCAACGGCGGTTCGGCGTCGGCGGTGCTGGGGCTCGGGCCCGCCCAGGAGTGCACGATCACCTCGTCGCCGACCGCCACCTGACCCGGGCGCAGCACGGCGGCCTTCATCCCGAAGACCACACCGCCGTCGGGGTGCCGCCGGTAGGACGCCAGCGTGCGGATCGGCTCGGGGCCGGCCTTTTCGCCGGTCTCCTGGTCGACCATCGGCACGGTGCAGCGCACGCACTGCTTGGCGTAGCCGAATTCCGCGGTGCCTGCCCGCATCTCGCGGACCTCGTCTTCGGTGTGCGCTTCCGGCCAGCCGGAGATGACGACGTTGGGGCGGAAGCGATCCATCGGCACGGGCTCGCCGCCGCGTTCGAGGATGCGCGCGTTCAGGGCGTCCAAAGAGGACTCCGAGGCGACGAGCAGCGCGTGCCCGTCGGCGAAGGCGGCCGTGCCCGGGTGCTCGCCGCCGGTGACGCGTTCGTGGTCCGGCGCGACCCGGATCAGCACCGACGGCAGGCCGAGCAGGTCCGAGAACCACTCGGCGGCGGCTTCTCCTTGGTGGACGCCTTCGCCGTGCCAGGAGAACGTCGAGCCGGGGTGGCGGGGGCCGTCGCGGCGGACGTCGATCGTGCGGTCGTCCCGGCCGGGCGCGGACAGCGTGAGCGTTCCGTCCAGCACCCGCGGCCGGACGGCGGCCAGCGCCGGGTAACGGCGCTGGCTGCGGAAGTCACCGTCCGGCGCGACGACCTGGAAGACCCGGTCGTGCGCCAGCCCGGCGGGCCCGACCTCGGCGGCCGGTACCGAAGTGCCGGCACACCCCTTGACCGGGTAGTACGTCAGCCGCGCGATCCTCGCCATGCCCGCAGGTTACCCGCGGGCACGGCGAGCACGCGTGCCGTTTTCAGAGCACCTGTGACAGGAATCGCTGCAGGCGTGGGCTCTGCGGCTCGTCGAAGACCCGGGCCGGTGGGCCCTGCTCCACGATCTTCCCCGCGTCCATGAACGCGACCTCGTCGGCGACGCTGCGGGCGAACCCCATCTCGTGCGTCACCACGATCAGCGTGAGTCCTCGCGAAGCCAGCCCGGCCATCAGGTCCAGCACGCCCTTGACCAGCTCGGGGTCGAGCGCGCTGGTGGCCTCGTCGAAGAGCATCACCTCGGGGTCCATGGCCAGCGCCCGTGCGATCGCGACGCGCTGCTGCTGACCGCCCGAAAGCGCGCTCGGCCGGTACGGCGCCTTGTCCGCCAGGCCGACCTCGGCGAGCCGGGCGCGGGCGATCTCCGCCGCTTCCTCCTTGCCGATCTTCTTCACGCTGCGCAAGGGCAGCACGATGTTGTCCAGCACGCTCCGGTGACCGAAGAGGTTGAAGTGCTGGAACACCATGCCGACCCGCTGGCGCAGCGCGTCCGGGTCGGACCTGATCACCGACTCGCCGTCGAGCAGGAGGTCGCCGGAATCGGGCTCCTGCAAGCGGTTCACGCAGCGCAGGAGCGTCGACTTGCCCGAACCGGACGGCCCGATCACGCACGTCGTCCTGCCGCTTTCGACCTTGAGGTCGACGCCGCGGAGGACTTCGAGCGTGCCGAAGCTGACGTGGATGTCGCGCAGCTCCACACTGGACGAACGCACCCGGGTCGCGGTCACGACGTCACCTTCCCGCTGGCGACCAGGTCCAGCTCGTCGTCACCCGGCTCGTCCGCGCGCACCTTGCGCCCGGTCCGGAGCTTCTTGTCGATGTAGTTGACCAGGTGCGTCAGCGGCACGGTGATCACCAGGAAGAACACGCCCGCGGCGACCAGCGGCGAGAGGTTCCCGGTGTTGGCCGCGAGGTCCTGGCCGATCCGGAACAGCTCGCGCTGGCCGGACAGCAGCCCGAGGACGTAGACGAGGCTGGAGTCCTTGACCAGCGCGATGAACTGGTTCACCAGCGCGGGCAGCACCCGACGGACGCCCTGCGGGATGATCACCAGCAGCATCGACCTGGTGTAGCTCATCCCGAGCGCCCGGCTGGCCTCCATCTGCCCCTTGTCGACGCTCTGGATGCCGGACCGGAAGATCTCGCCGATGTACGCGGCCGCGATCAGCGACAGCGCCAGGATCCCCATCGGGTACGGGTTCGTCCCGACGACGTCCCGCGCGAGCGTGCCGAGCCCCTGGCCGATCAGCAGGATCGTCAGGATGGCCGGCAGCCCGCGGAAGACGTCGGTGTAGATCCGGGCCGGCCAGCGCAGCCACCACTTCGTGGACAGGCCCATGACGGCGAGCAGCATGCCGAGCACGGTGCCGATCAGCGCCGAGGACACCGATAGGACGAGCGTGTTCAGCAGACCGGTCTTCAGCAGGTCGGGCAGGACCTGGGAGATGTAGTCCCAGTCCAGAAAAGTGTTGACGAAGTCGTCCATTGTGGACTACTGCCCCGCCTTGAATTCCGCCGGCACCGGCGCGGTGGGCTCGAACTGGTCGTGCACCTTGACCCAGGTGCCGTCCGCGATGACCTTCTTCAGGCCGTCGTTGATCTTGCCGATCAGGTCGGTGTTGCCCTTCTTGAAGGCGAACCCGTGCGGGATGGTCGTGGTGATCGCCTTGGTCACCTTGAGCTTCGCGTCGGCGTTGTTCTTCGCGTAGTCCTCGGCCGTGGCCTGGTCGAACACCGCGCCGTCGATCGCGCCGGTCTTGAGGGCGTTGAGGGTGGCCGCGTCGTTCGGGAAGCGGACGGCCTGCGCGGTCGGTGCGTTCGAGCCGAGCCAGGTGTCGGAGACCGTGCCCTGGACGACGCCGATCCGCTTGCCCGCCAACGAGTTCTCGTCGGTGATGCCGGCGGTCTCCTTGGCCTCGATGCCGAGGGACTGGTAGTTGTACGGCGCGGAGAAGTCGACGGTCTTCTTGCGGGCGTCGGTCTGGGAGATCGCCGAGCTGCCGATGTCGAAGGTGCCGTTCGCGACCTGGCCGAGCAGCGCCGAGAACTCCGTCGCGGCGAACTCCAGCTTCAGGCCCTCCTTGGCCGCGATGGCCTTGAGCAGCTCGTTGTCGAAGCCCGTGTAGTTGCCGTTCTCCTGGTAGGCGTTCGGCTTCGAGTCGCTCAGCGTGCCGACCCGGAGGGTCTTGCCGTCGCCGCTGTCCGAGCCGCCGCACGCGGTGAGCGCCGCCAGCAAGGTCGCGGTGAGCGCCGTGACCAGTGACTTCTTCATGCTTCTCCTAACCCTGGAACCCGGCCGGCACCGGAGCGGTCGGCAGGAACTGCTGGTGCAGCTTAAGCCAGGTCCCGTCGGAGATCACCTGCTTGAGCCCGTCGTCGACCTTCTTGAGCAGATCGGCGTTGCCCTTCTTGACGGCGAAGCCGTGCGGCACGTCGGTGACGAAGCTCTTCACGACGACGAGCTTGGCGTCGGCGTTGTCGGTGACGTTCTTCTCCGCGATGCTCTGGTCGAGGATGTACGCGTCGACCGAGCCGGTCTTCAACGCGGTCAGCGCGGCGGCGTAGTCGGGGAAGCGCACGGCCTGCGCGGTCGGAACGGTGCTGGTCAGCCAGTGGTCGCCGACGGTCGCCTGGATCACGGCGACCCGCTTGCCCGCCAAGCCCTTCTCGTCGGTCACCGGAGTGCCCTGCTTGGCCTGGATGCTCATCGTTTCGAAGTCGTAGGCCGCGGAGAAGTCGACCGTCTTCTTGCGCTCGTCGGTCTGCGCGATCGCCGAGCTGGCGATGTCGAAGCGGCCGGACGCGACCTGCCCGAGCAGCGCCGAGAAGTCGGTCGCGGCGAACTCCAGCTTCAGGTTCTGCTTGGCCGCGATGGCCTTGAGCAGCTCGTTGTCGAAGCCGGTGTAGTTGCCGTCCTTCAGGTAGATGTTGGGCGGCGCGTCGCTCAGCGTCCCGACGCGCAACGTCGAGGAAGCGCTCTCGGAACCCCCGCCGCACGCGGTGAGCGTGAGGGCCGCGGCCAGCACGGTGACGATCAGCTTCTTCATGTCACGCACCCACGTTCTTGACCGGCAGCCCGGGGCCGCCCTGCTGGAGTTCCTTCGACAGCGGCGTGTTCTTGTAGAACTGCCCGTAGATCCGGGCGACCGTACCGTCGGCGACGGCCTTCCGCAGCCCGTCGTTGAGCTTGTTCAGCAGATCGGTGTTCGTCTTGGCGACGGCGAACGCCGACGGGGTGTCCTTGTCCTCGACCGTGTAGCCGAGCTCCAGCGGCACGCCCGGGTTCTGGTCCAGGTACTTCTGCCCGATGTCCTGCGGCACGACCCAGCCGTCGAGGGTGCCGTTCTTCAGCTGCGCGAAGCCCGCGTTGTAGTCGGGGAAGCGAACGACCTGCGCACCGGCGGTCTTGCCGGCGAGCTCGTCCTGCACCGAACCCTGGACCACGCCGAGGCGCTTGCCCGACAGCGCGGCGACGTCCTTGAGGTTGGCGCCCTTCGCCGTGACGACGGTGGTGAAGCCGGTGTTGTAGCCGTTGGAGAAGGCGACCGTCTTCTTGCGCGCCTCGGTGCTCGAGATCGTCGAGCTGCCGATGTCGAACTTGCCGGTCGCGACGCCGGCCAGCAGGCTGGAGAACTCGGTGCCGACGAACTCGACCTCGAAGCCCTCACGCTTGGCGATGTCGCGCAGCAGTTCGTTGTCGTAGCCGGTGAACCGGCCGTTCTCCAGGTAGATGGACGGCGGGGCGTCGCTGAGCGTCCCGACGCGCAGGGTGGTCGTCCCCGCGTCGGAACCACCGCAGGCGGCGAGGGTCAACGTCAGCGCGCCCGCGGTCAGGGCGGCGGCGATCTTGGACAGCGTGGATCTCATCGCTTCTTCCATGGTGAGGACCGGCGCTTCGCAGCGCCGGCGTGGGTCAGCGATCGAGATTAGGGATTTCGCCCGTTCGAGTGGATTCGTTCCATTCTGTGGACGGGTGCGTCAGCTCACAAGATCGGCTGCGGCGCGTAGCCCGCCGCTTCGGGGAACCGCTCGAGCAGCTGCGTGACGCGCTCGGCCACCTGTGCCACCTGGCGCCCGGCCGTCCCGGTGAACGAGATCCGGTCGGCGAGGAGTTTGTCCAGCTCACCGCGGTCGAGCGGGATGCGCTCGTCCGCGGCGAAGCGGTCGAGGAGGTCGTTGTCGGCGCGGCCTTCGCGCATCTCGAGCGCGACGGCGACCGCGTGCTCCTTGATCGCTTCGTGGGCCGTCTCACGTCCGACGCCGCCGCGGACCGCCGCCATCAGCACCTTCGTCGTGGTCAGGAACGGCAGGTAGCGATCCAGCTCACGCTCGATCACCGCCGGGAAGGCGCCGAACTCGGTGAGCACCGTGAGGAACGTCTCGAGCAGGCCGTCGAGCGCGAAGAACGCGTCCGGCAGCGCCACGCGGCGGACGACCGAGTCGGAGACGTCGCCCTCGTTCCACTGGTCGCCGGCCAGCTCGCCGATCATCGACAGGTAGCCGCGCAGCACGACGGCGAGGCCGTTCACGCGCTCGCACGAGCGGGTGTTCATCTTGTGCGGCATGGCCGACGAGCCGACCTGGCCGGGCTTGAAGCCCTCGGTGACCAGCTCGTGGCCCGCCATCAGCCGGATCGTCTTGGCCAGGCTGGACGGCGCCGCGGCGAGCTGGACCACGGTGGACAGCACGTCGAAGTCGAGCGAGCGCGGGTAGACCTGGCCGACGCTGGTGAACCGGCGGTTGAAGCCGAGGTGCTGCATCACGCGGTCTTCGAGCTGGTCCAAAGTAGACTCGTCGCCGAGCAGGTCGAGCATGTCCTGCGCGGTGCCGACCGGGCCCTTGATGCCGCGCAGCGGGTACCGCTCGATGAGGTTGTCGAGCCGCTCGAAGGCGACCAGCAGCTCGTCGGCCGTGGTCGCGAACCGCTTGCCCAGCGTGGTGGCCTGCGCGGCGACGTTGTGCGAGCGCCCGGCCATGACGGTGTCCGCGTGCTCGACGGCCAGCGCGGCCAGCCGCGCCAGCACCGCGGCGACGCGCGTGCGGACCAGCTCGAGCGAACGGAGCAGCTGCAGCTGCTCGACGTTCTCGGTGAGGTCGCGCGAGGTCATGCCCTTGTGGACGTGTTCCTGGCCGGCGAGGTCGCTGAACTCCTCGATCCGCGCCTTGACGTCGTGGCGGGTAACGCGCTCCCGCTCGGCGATCGAGTCCAGGTCAACGGTGTCGACGACCCGCTCGTACGCCTCGACCACGCCGTCCGGCACCTCGACGCCTAGGTCCTTCTGCGCCTTGAGCACGGCGAGCCAGAGCTGCCGCTCCAGCACGACCTTCTGCTCCGGCGACCAGAGCGAGACCAGCTCCGCCGAGGCGTAGCGGGCGGCGAGCACGTTCGGAATGCGGGGCTTGTCCGTCACGCCCTCACGATACCTGTGCAGGTCAGGGACATCGACGCGCCCGGGTCCAGCGTGGTCAGCGGGCCGAGCACCTCCAGCTCGACGATCCGCGCGGGCGGGTCCAGGTCGCCCAGCTCCGCGAGCGGCGAGGGCAGCGGGTGCTCCAGCCAGATCTCCAGCGGCGAGCCCTCGTCCGGGTACTCCCCGGCCGGATCCACGGCGAAGGAGAGCGTCAACGCCCCGTACGTCACCCACCCCGCCGAGCCCGGCACGCCCAGCTTGCCGACGACGTCCTGCGCGGGGACGACCAGCCGGTCACCGTCCACTGTGTACATCGGCGAGCCGGTACCCGCCACCAGCGCGACGACCTCGGGACGGCGGAGCCCGGCGGTGACCGAGCCACCGCCGGGAAGCTGGGTCACGTTCCACAGCGCCCAGCGCACCGGCCGCTCGGACACGTTCTCCGCGCGCAGGTCCAGCCGGTAGCCGTCGTCGAGGATCGTGATCGCGCGCGTGAACCGAAGGCCGGTGCGCGGGTCCGGCGCGCTGGTCATGGTGGCCGTGTCGCCGTCGAGGACCAGGGCGTACGGGCCGGAGTCGAGGACCGGGTCGGGCGGCCCGGGCCACTGGTCCGGACCAGCCCAGCCCTGCGGTGCGGGCCACGTCTTGTCGCCGCCGTAGTTGACCCAGTCGCCCATCCGGCCGGCGTTCGGGGCGTACTCGCCGCGCAGGTCGTCGTCGAGCAGCGCCGGGTTGCGCCAGAGCAGTTCGGCGCCACGGTGGCGCACCGACAGGAGCCGGCCGCCCAGCTCCGGGACCAGGCCGAGCCGCAGGTCGCCGCGCTCGAGCCAGGTCACCATTCGGCGAGGCTCCCGTCGTCGTGGCGCCACACCGGCGAGCGCCACGCGTGCCCGGTTTCGTCGGCGCGGCGGACGGCTTCTTCGTCGACCTCGATGCCGAGACCGGGCTTCGGCGGCCGGCTCGCGTAGCCGTCCCGGAAAGCGAAGAGCGACGCGTCCACGAGGTACTGGTGTTCGCGGCCTTCGTGGTAGTGCATGCCCACGCTTTGTTCCTGGATCAGGAAGTTCGGCGTCGCGAACGCCACCTGCAGCGACGCCGCCAGCGAGATCGGGCCGAGCGGGCAGTGCGGCGCGAGCGAAGCGCCGTACACCTCCGCGAGCGCGCCGATCCGCCGCAGCTCGGAGATGCCGCCCGCGTGCGAGGGGTCCGGCTGGACCACGGCGACGCCGGCGTCGAGCACCGGCTTGAACTCCCAGCGCGAGTAGAGCCGTTCGCCGACCGCGATGGGCACGGTGGACGCCTCGACGACCGAGCGCAGCGCGTCGCCCTGGGTCTCCGGCAGGATCGGCTCCTCGACGAACATCGGCTGGACGTCTTCGAGCAGCTTGACCAGCCGCCGCGCCATCGCGGGCGAGACGCGGCCGTGGAAGTCGATCGCGAGGTCGCGGTGCGGGCCGAGCACCTCCCGCGCCTCCCACGCGCGCGCCACGGCGGCGTCGGCTTCGGCGGGGGACGCGATCGCCGCCAGCGGGCCGGCGACGTTCATCTTCACCGCGGTGAACCCGGCTTCGACCTGCGCGGACACGGCTTCGCGGATGCCGGACGGCCGGTCGCCGCCGACCCAGCTGTAGACGCGGACGCGGTCGCGGACCGGGCCGCCGAGCAGCTCGTGCACCGGCGCGTCGCGGACCTTGCCCGCGATGTCCCACAGCGCGTGGTCGTAGCCGGCGAGCGCGCTGGAGAGCACCGGCCCGCCGCGGTAGAAGCCGCCGCGGCGCAGCACCTGCCAGTGGTCCTCGATGCGCAGCGGGTCCTGGCCGATCAGCAGCTCGGACAGCTCGTGCACGGCCGCGCGCACGGTCTCCGCGCGGCCCTCGACCACGGGCTCGCCCCAGCCGCAGACGCCCTCGTCCGTGCTGAGCTTGAGGAACAGCCAGCGCGGCGCGACCAGAAACGTTTCAACCCCGGTGATCTTCACCCGTGTCCCCCATCTACGCGGAATCCTTGGCGGCGGACCAGCCGCCGTCGACGGTCAGCTCGGCGCCGGTGACGAACGACGCGGCGGCCGAGAGCAGGAAGGCGATCACGTTCGCCACTTCGGCCGGGTCGCCGAGGCGGCCCGCCGGCGTCGCCTGTGCGCTGCGTTCGCGGTCTTCCGGCGAGATGCGGTCCCAGGCTTCGGTGCGGACCGGTCCGGGCAGCACGGAGTTGACGCGCACGTCGGGGGCGTATTCCACGGCCAGCTGGCGGGCCAGCGCGACGAGCGCGCCCTTGCTCGCGGCGTACGCGGGGTGGCCCGGCAGCCCGAAGTGCGCGTGCACCGAGGAGACCAGCACGACCGCGCCACGCCGTTCCCGCAGCGACGGCAAGCAGGCCTTCAGGCCGAGGTAGGTCCCGGTCAGGTTGACGTCGAGCTGCCGCTGCCACTCGGCGCGGTCGATCTCGTGCAGCGGCCCGGTGCTGGGGACGTAGGCGTTGCTGACCAGGGCGTCCACCTCACCGATGGCGGCCCAGGTCGTTTCGTCGGTGACGCTGCCCCGGATCGGGACGACGCCGTCGGGGAGTTCGGCGATGTCCACGCCCAGCACGCGGTAGCCGTCTTCCAGGAGCTTCCGGGCGGTCGCTTTCCCGATCCCGGACGCCGCTCCCGTCACCACCGCCGTGCGCGTGGACATCGCCTACCCCTTCGTCAGAACTTCGCTACGTGGACATGGTCGTCCGGACCGCGCGCCGCGAACCACAGCGACGCGCCGTCGGATGCCGCGCCCAGGGTGCCCACGATGCTCCCGCTCGGGTACTCCGGCCGGTTGAACCAGCCGGCCCAGGAGCCGGACCACGTGTCGGCCCACAGCGAGTAGTCGCTCGCGGACGCGGTGAGCGCGACCTTCGCACCGACCGCGACCAGCGTCGGGCTGCTGCTGACCGTGCCGCCGAGGGACGTCCAGTCCGACCAGGTGTCCCCGGTCCTGGTGCGGGCCCAGACGCTGTCGTCGGCGGTCCGGACGGCGACGACCGTGCCGCTGGTGGCCGTCGCGGCGCCGGGCCGGCCGTAGATCGGCTTGCCACCGGGTGCGCCGAGACCGGACCACTGACCGGCACCGGTCCGCTGCCAGACCTGGCCGTCGGCACCGCGCACGAAGACCGTTCCGTCGCCGGTGACGGACGGCGAATCGGTGAGCGTCCCGCCGAGCCGTTTCCAGTCGCCCCACTTCGTCGTGAAACTGCGCTGGTAGAGGGCGTTGTCGACGCCGCGGGCGTAGACGTCGATGCCCTTGGTGGTCGCGACCGCGGCCGGCTGGCCGAGGAACTTCCCGCCGACCTGGCGCGGCCCGTCGAGGCCGGTCTGCTGGAGGTTCCCCGCGCGGTCGCGGAAGAACGTGACGGTCTTCCCGCCGGCGCGGACCACCGCGGGACTGGCCGACGCGGGCCCGGCGACGTCGTCGCCCGGGACGAGGTCGGTGCCGTGCAGGCGCAGGAACGCCGTCCCGTGCGCGGGCACGGTGACCGAGTACGCCCCGGTGGCGCTGCCGCGGTCGGCGCGGGCGCGGAGATCGCGAACGGACACCCGCCCCTTCAGGCCTGCGTCGGCGAAGTCCAGCGTCATCTGCGTCGGAGTCTCACCGCGGTTGAGCAGCACGACCGCGCGGTCGCCGGTGCGGGAGAGGACCTTGCTGTAGGTGTCGGTGGTGCCGGTCGTCGCGACGCGGACGCCCTGGGTGCCGAGGCGGTCCTGGTTGACCCCGACGATCTCCGGGTTCTTCAGCGTCTTCAGCATCGACGCGGGCAGCGTGCGCGGGTCGGAGCCGAGGATCAGCGGGGAGGCCATCTCCGCCCACATGACGAACTGGGTGGTCGACTCCTCCTCGTTCAGCTCGTAGGTGCCCTGCTCGGTCTTGCGCATCGGGATGAGGTAGTCGGGGTCGTTGTAGTGCCCGGGCCCGTTCGCCTCGGGGTGCGCGGCGTTGGCGTCCATGTTGCGCAGGACGTCTTTCCAGATGCCCTCGTACGGCGTGCCGAACGCGATGTCGGTGCTGGTGCGCCAGGAGTCGGCGACGAGCGGGCCGTAGCTGTAGGCGATGCCGGCGACCTGGTCCGGGCCGTGCGGCACGCCCCACTCGTCGGTGACCGGGTTGCAGATGTTCAGCACCATCGGGCGGCCCGCCTTGGCGAGGGCCTTGCTGAACTGCGTGAACGCGTCGGCGGGCTTGAGGTTCTGGGCGATGCCGCAGAGGAAGTCGACCTTGACGGCGTCGAACTTCCAGCTCGCGAAGCGCTTGGTGTCCTGCTCGTAGTACCCGCCGGAGCCGGCCGCGCAGTTCTTGCCGTCGGAGGCGCCCGCGTCGGTGTAGATGCCGGCCTCGAGGCCCTTGCCGTGCAGGTAGCCGACCAAAGTGGACAGTCCACTGGGGAACTTGGCGGGGTCCTCGTGGAGGTTGCCGGCCTGGTCACGGGGATCGGGCGCGGTCCAGCCGCCGTCGATCCAGACGTAGCGGTAGCCGGCGTCGCGCAGGCCGCTGGAGACGAGGAAGTCCGCGACGGACTTGACCGACGCCTCGCTGGGCGCGCCGAGGCCGTAGTAGGTGTTCCAGCCCATGTACGGGGTCTTCGCGACGCCGCTGTCGTAGTAGTCGGGAGCGCCTTGATCTGCCGCCGGGGTCGCGTAAGCGGGTACCGCCGTGAGGGTGGCGGCGACCGCGGCGGCCACCGCGAGGGTTCTCTTCAGGAGCATGTGCCGGACGCCTTTCTCCGGTGAACTGCGAGCCGGGAGCAGCATGCCGGGACGCGTCGGGACACGTCAAGAATAAATCCTAAATTAAGATTTCACGGGGTAGGCTCGGGTGATGAGCTATCGATGGGAGATCACCGCGAACGCACTGCGCCAGGGCGTCGTCGGGATCGTGCGCACGCGTGACGCGGAGTCGGCGGTCGCCGCGGCCCGCGCGGTGCTGGAGGCCGGGCTGCGGTCGGTCGAACTGCCGCTCACCAACCCGGGCGCGCTGGACGCGATCTCGGGTCTCTCGGCGGCCTACCCGGACGCGACGATCGGCGCCGGCACCGTCCTCGACGAGGCTTCGGCGGTGCTCGCGATCCGCGCGGGGGCGCGGTTCCTGGTGTCGCCCTCGGTGGACGCGGCGGTGATCCGCACCGCTCACCGGTACGGCGCGGCGGCCTTCCCCGGCGCCGGTTCGGTGACCGAAATCGTGCGCGCGCTGGAGGAAGGCGCCGACGCGGTGAAGGTGTTCCCGGCTTCCGCGCTGACGCCGTCGTGGATCGCCGACGTGCGGGCCGCGCTGCCGCAGGCGCCGCTGGTACCCACCGGCGGCATCGCGCCGGAAGACGTGCCAGGCTGGCTCTCGGCGGGTGCGGTGGCGTGCGGGGTCGGTTCGGCGCTGACCCGCGGCACCGCGGCGGAGATCGCCGTCCGGGTCGAGACGCTGTTGAGGAGCGCGCATGGCTGAACTGGTCTTCGTCGGGTGCTACACCGGGGAAGCGGGGAACGGCACGGGGATCACGACGTTCTCCCGGTCCGCCTCCGGTTCGCTGACGGAAGTGGCTTCGCTGCCACTGGAGTGTCCTTCGTGGCTGGTGCGGCACCCGTCGCTGCCGGTGCTGTACGCGGTGAACGAGACCGCGACCGGGTCCGTGACGGCGTTGTCCTTCGACGCTTCCGGCTCGTTGTCCGTGCTGGGCACCCTGGAGACGGGCGGCGCACACCCGTGCCACCTGGCGGTGACCCCGGACGGCCGGTTCCTGCTGTGCGCCAACTACACCGGCGGCAGCCTCGCGGTGTTCTCGCTGTCTTCGTCCGGTGCGCTGGAATCCCGGACCGCGCTGGCGCAGCACTCCGGCAGCGGACCGCACACCGACCGCCAGGAGGCGGCACACGTCCACATGGCGGTCCCCGGCCCGGGCATCGTGAGCGCGGTCGACCTGGGAACGGACGAAATCCGCAGCTACACACTCACGCCGTCAGGCGGCTTGGAGCCGTTGGCGGTGTCTTCGCTGCCGCCGGGCACGGGCCCGCGCCAGCTGGTCCGCCGGCCGGGGACGGACCTCGCGTACGTCGTCGGGGAGCTGGCCGGAACGCTCGTGACGGTCCGGGAGACGTCCCCGGGCGCGTTTTCGGTGGTCGCTTCGACGGCGTCCACGGTGACCCCGCCGTCGGTGCCGAACCTGGTGGCGCACGTGGAGCTGACCGGAACGCGCTTGTACCTGTCGAACCGCGGCCCGGACTGCGTGACGGAGTTCGCCCTCGACGAGGCAGCCGCGGTGGCGGACCAGCCGTGCGGCGCGAACCCGCGGCACTTCGCTTTGGTGGACGGGACCTGTTACGTGGCGGCGCAGTCGGAGGACGCGATCACGGCGTTCACGCTGACCGCGTCCGGGGAGTCGGAACTGCGGTACTACCCGACGGGGTCGCCGACGTTCGTGCTGCCGGTTTCCCTGCCCTGACGCCGCAGGACCACGACGTCGGCGTCGTGGTCCGCCGTCCAGTCGAACGGGAGGCCCGCGTACTTCAGGTGCGCACCCGAGTACCGGGCCCCTTCCCCGTCCACGTAGGACGAATCCGGGTGCACGTCGAGGCGCACTCGCGACGAGCGGCCCGGTACCAGCGGTGCGCCCGTCAGCTCGCCGGTGTTCCACGCCAGCACCACCACGGTGTCGCCGTCTTCGGCGGTGTACTGGATCGCGCCCTCCCGGACCCGGGCGACGCCTTGGTGGATGACGTCGCGGACCGACTTGTACAGCGCCACCAGTGAGGCCGCTTCCGCGTGCCGGGCAGGCGTCCACCGCGAAAGGTCCGCGCCGATTCCCAGCACGCCCGCCATCGCCGTCACGAAGCGGAAGCGCAACGAACGCGGGCGCGGGTCGAACACGCCCGGGGAATCCGTCACCCAGGAACTCATCAGGTGCGGTGCGTGCATCAGCAGGAAGCCGTCCTGGATCGCGAGGCGGTCCAACGGCCCGGTGTTGTCGCTCGGCCAGACCACGTCCGCGCGGGCCACCGTCGCCAGGTCGGTCCGGCCGCCGCCGCCCGCGCACGCCTCCACCGTCACGTGCGGGTGGAACACGCGCAGGTGGTCCAGCACCGACAGGTACCCGGCCACGTGCTCGGCGTCCAGGTCCGCCGCCGGGGCACCCGGGCGGCCTCGTTCGGTCGGGGGGCGGTTCATGTCCCACTTCAGGTACGAGATCGGGTACGTCGTCAGCAAGGAGTCCAGAGTGGACTTGATGAACTCCACCACCGGCGGCAGGCCCAGGTCCAGCAGCAGCTGGTTCCGGATCAACGTCAGCGGGCGGCCGTCGATCCGGTACACCCAGTCCGGGTGCGACGCGTACAGCTGCGACTTCGGGCTGACCGCCTCCGGCTCGACCCACAGCCCGAACTCCAGGCCCAGCTCCCGGACCGAGTCGACGAACTCGCCGAACGTCGGCTCCGCCGGCGTCCAGTCGCCCAGACCGCCCGTGTCGTCGTCGCGGCCCACGAACCAGCCGTCGTCCACCACGAACAGCTCGACACCCAGGTCCGCCGCCCGCTTCGCCAGCTCCAGCTGGTGCGCGGCACGGACGTCGAAGCCGGTCGCCTCCCACGAGTTGTACAACACCGGACGCGGCCGCTGCCACCGCGGACCCGCCAGGACGCGGTCGTGTTCGTGCCACACCGACGCCAGTCCCGCCAGTCCATCCACACTGGACGCCAGAGCGACGCGCGGGGTTACCAGGGTGGCACCCGGCGCCAAGAGAACAGGGCCCGGCGAAGGCAGCCGCCCGGCCCGGACGCGGGTCAGGCCCGACGGCTCGACGTCCGCCTCGATGGACCACGAACCCGGCCACTCCAGCGAGACGCCGAAAGCGGGCCCGCCGGACACGTCCTGCACCGCCAGCCACGGCACGTGCGCGTGACCCGGGACGCCGAAGCGGCTTTCCATACGGAAGCCGCCCGCGGGCAGGTCCAGCGAGCGGCGGGTGAACTCCTGCGACCACTGCCCGGTCAAGTACGTGAGCCGGGCGCCGGACACCGTCGGCACGCAGACGCCCGCCGAGCCGAGCCGGTCGAACTCCAAAGTAGACGATCCCGTGTTCTCGAATTCGACCCAGCGCGTCAGGACGTCGGTCTCGGGGACCGGGTGGTAGCACAGCGCCGCGCGCAACCCGGCTACTTCGTCCACAAAGGTCAGTCGCAGGTCAGCGCCCGAAGACGCCGAATCGAACCGCCACCAGGAACCGCCGCGCACCGAGACGTCCGCACCGGAGAACGGGCGCAGGCCCAGCGGGGCGTACTCCACCGGCGCCGCGTCGGCCTCGGTGATGAAGTGCACCTCGCCGCGGTTGGCGAACACCGACGGCCCGTCCTCGACACCCGAAGGTCCCCACGCGACGAGTTCCGCCCAGCGCCGGGACGGATCCAGCGCCACGGTGTACGAGGTGGTCGCGAGCCGAACCGTCCACGTCACTTGATCGCCCCGATCGCCAGCCCCGAAATGAAGTGCTTCTGGAACCGCAGGAACACGGCCACGGTCGGGACGGCCGCGATGACCGAACCCGCCGCGATCACGTTCCAGTCGGACACGTACTGCCCCTGCAGGCCGAGCAGCGCCGGCGTCACCGGCATCACGGTCCCGGTGCGCAGCACGGTGATCGACCACAGCAGGTCGTTGAACGTCCAGGTGAACGCCAGCGCGCCGAGCGCGGCCAGCGCCGGGCGGGTCATCGGCAGGATGATCCGCCAGAAGATCTGGACGACGCCGGCGCCGTCGATCAGCGCGGCCTGCTGGACCTCGTCCGGGATGGACCGCATGAACCCCTGCAGCACGAACGTGTAGAAGCCCAGCCCGAAGCCGACCTGCACGACGATCAGCGCGGTCAGCGTGTCGTAGATGCCGAGCAGCTCGGCCAGCTTCGCCACCGGCACCAGCAGGATCTGCGGCGGCAGCAGGTTGCCGGACAGCATCACCAGGATCAGCGTGCGGCGGAACGGGATCGCGTACCGGCTCAGCGCGAACGCCGCCGCCGAGCTCAGCAGCAGCGCGAGCAGCACCGTCGGGACGGTCACCAGCAGGCTGTTCAGCATCGCGTGCCCGCCGCCGCCCTCACCCCACGCCTGGCCGAAGCCGTCGAGTGAGAACGACGACGGGAGCGCGCCGAGGCCGTTCGCCGCGATGTCCGAAAAGGACCGGACGCTCGTGGTCAGCACGAGCAGGATCGGCAGCAGCCACAGCACCGAGAGGCCACCGGCGAGCAGGTGGAAGCCGAAGGTCCGCGTCTTCACGAGTCCTCCCGGAAGGCCCGCACGAGGTAGGTCACGATCACGCCGAACGCCAGCACGAAGATCACCACGGCCAGCGCGGACGCGTAGCCGAGCCGCAGCGACTGGAACGCCGTCGCGTACATGTACGTGCTGAGCAGCTCGGACGAGTGGTACGGGCCGCCCTTCGTCATCGACCAGACGACGTCGAAGGAGCGCAGCGAGTCGATGATGATCACCGACAGGACCACGGAGTTGACGCTGCGCAGCTGCGGCCACGTCACGGTGCGGAACTGCTGCCACGCGGTGGCACCGTCCAATTCGGCCGCTTCGTACAACACCGGGTCGATGCCCTTGAGGCCGGCCAGGTACAGCACCATCACGTACCCGAGCTGCCGCCACAGCGCCGGGACGAGCACCGCGTACAGCGCGGTCTCCGGGTCGGCCAGCCACGAGTGCTGCCAGCTCTCCAGCCCGATGGCGCCGAGCACGTTGTTGAAGACGCCGTCCGGCTGGTAGACCACCTGCCAGATCAGCGACGTCGCGACCAGCGAGAACACCACCGGCGTGAACAGCGCGGCCCGGTAGAACCCGACGCCGCGCCGCTCGCGCTGGAGCAACGTCGCCAGCGCGAGACCGCCGGCCGCCGAGAGGCCACCGAAGAGCACCAGCCAGATCACCGTGTCCAGCGCGGCGGTCTTGAAGATGTCGTCGGAGAACATCTCGGCGAAGTTCCGCAAACCCACGAACGACGGCGCCGAGACGCCGTCCCAGTCCGTCAGGGCCAGGTAAAACCCCTGCAGCGCGGGCCAGAACACCCAGAACCCCTCGACCAGGAGGGGTACCAGGACGAACGCCAGCAGCGCGGGCGAGACGCGGCGACGGCGTTTCGGCGCCCGCGCCGCGGTCTTCGGCCGTTCGGCGGTCAGCACCGCCATGTCAGGACCGCCAGACCTTCTGCGCGGCGGTCTGCCAGTCGGCCAGGATCGAGTCGAGCTCGTTCGGCTTCTGGATGAACCGGATCAGCGCGGCGTCGGCGGTCGGCTGCAGCGCGTCGGAGGAGTCGCGGTTGAAGAACTGCGTGATCTCCTTGGCGTCGGCGAGCATCTTCCGTCCCTTTTGGACCAACGGTGTCCCGGTGTCCTTGGCCGACGGGTTGGTCGGCAGCACCGTGCCGGAGGAGTTCTTGATGTAGAGCTCCTGCGCCTCGGCCGTGGCGACGTAGGAGAACCACTCCTTGACCTCGGCGACGTGCGGCGTGCGCGCGCTGGCGAAGAAGCCGTCGGTCGGGCCTTCTTCGGCGACCGGCACGGCGGGGTCGAGGATCGGGAACTGGAAGAAGTCGAGGTCGTCGAGCGCGTCCTTCGGGGCGGCGTCGGCGAAGAACGTGCCGGTCAGCACCATGCCGGTGCGGCCCTGCAGCAGCACGGTGGTGGCGTCCTGGAACGCGATCGCGGTGCCGTTCGGGTCGAAGTACGGCAGGGCCTGGCGCCACGGGTCGAAGATCTTCTTGACGCGCGGGTCGTCGAAGCGCTGCTTGCCCGCCAGCAGCTCGCGGTGGAAGGGTGCGCCGTTGATCCGGATGTTCAGGTAGTCGAACCACGCCGACGCGGTCCACGGCGTGGTGCCACCGGCGCCGAGGCCGATCGGCGCGATTCCCTTGCCCTTCAAGGTTTCGCACAGCGCGAGGAACTCGGTCCAGGTCGTCGGCGGCCGCACACCCCACTTCGCGAAGTTCGACTTCCGGTAGAAGAAGCCCCACCAGTAGTAGGACGTCGGGATGAAGACCTGGTGGCCGGCGCCGTCGCCGGAGAGCGCGCGGAAGGCCGCGGTGTAGTCGCCCATGGTCTGCCAGACGTCGCCGACGTCGAGGAGCAGGCCCTTGCGCGCGTAGCCGGACAGCAGCGAGCCCGGGTACCACGTGAACGTGTCGGGCGGGGTGGCCGCGGTGAGGTAGCTGGGTAGCTGGGTGCGGAAGGTTTCCGACGCCACCGTGTTCACGGTCGCCGTGGCGCCGCCCTTGTCGCCGAACGCCTTGGCCAGCGCCTCGATCGCCTTCTTCGCCTCGGGCGAGGACAGGTTCGACTGGACGGTGACCGCGCCGGCGGCCTGCTTGACCGGGCCGCTGGAGGCGGAAGTGGCGCAGGCGGCGAGGAAGCTGCCCGAGCCGACGGCCCCCAGCCCGGCGAGGCTCGCGTTGCGCAGGAAACGACGGCGGGACAGGCCGGCACTCGTCATGTCGTGACCCCTTTGTCTTGGCGCGTGACTGCTGCCAAAGAGTGCAACCGGGCGCCGTCGCTGTCAAGATGTATTCATAATTTATGACGACTTCGGCGGCAGCGTAGGATGACCTTCCGCCAGTCCGCCAGCTGAGAGGGCCCTCCATTGACCGAACACCGGCCACGCGGGTTGCACGGCCAGACCGTGGAGGCACTGGCCAGCCGGATCCTCGCCGACGAGTGGGGCGAGGGCACCGTCCTCGACCTGCCCGGCCTGCGCGAAGAGCTCGACATCAGCCTGACCGCGCTGCGCGAAGCGCTCAAAGTGCTGGCCGCGAAGGGCATGATCGACGCCCGGCAGAAGCGCGGCACGTTCGTCCAGCCGCGCGAGAAGTGGAACATGCTCGACGCCGACGTCATGCGCTGGCAGACCGCGGCCGCCGACGACCCGGGCCTGCTCGACGAGCTCACCGAGGTCCGCGCGGTCGTGGAGCCGGCTGCGGCCCGGATCGCCGCCGGGCGCGCGTCGGAGGAAGACGTCGAGGGACTGCGGGAAGCGCTGGCCGACATGGCCGCGGCCACCGACCCGGAGGCGAGCGTCCAGGCCGACCTCGCCTTTCACCGGCGGCTGATGGCCGCCACCCACAACAACTTCCTGATGCGGATGGAGCGGGTGATCGCGATCGGGCTGGCCGAGCGCGACAAGCTGGTGCACGGCGCGTCGTCGGCGGAGGACCCGGTACCGAGCCACCGGAAGGTGTTGGACGCGATCGTCTCCGGCGACCCGGCCGCGGCGGAGCAGGCGATGCTGGCACTGGTCACCAAGTCCCGCGACGACCTGGAGAAGGCACAGCGCAAGTCGTGAGTGTTCAGGCGAGTGCGTTTTGGAGCATGCGGGCCGCGGCCGCGCGGGGTTCGGGGTCGATTTCGATCAGGGCGTTCACGACCGCGCCGTCGACCAGGGCGATCAGCCGCTCGAGTTCGGCGTCGGAGACCGGCGTGCCCGAGCGGGCGAAGATCTCCGTCAGCAGCTCGGTGAGCTGGGCCGACAGCGTCCGCATCAGCGGCCGCAGGTACGGGCGGCGGCCGGTCGCGACCAGCCGCTCGTACCGCAGGAGCACCGCTTCGGCGTCCGCCTCCGGGTCGCCGCTCTCCGGGCCCAGCAGCATCTCCAGCACCAGCTCGACCGTCGCCTGCACGCCGCGGTTGCGGGTCGCCAGCTCCTCCAGCCGCTGCCGGCCGGCCGCCAGCTCCGCGTTCGAGTGGTGCTCGACGGCCGCCGTGACCAGCTCCTCGAGCGAGTCGAAGTAGTACGTCGTCGACGCGAGCGGCAGGCCGGCCCGCTCGGCGACCGCCCGGTGCCGGACGGCGTCGAACCCGCCCTCGACGAGCAGCTTCGCGGCGGCCTCGACGAGCGCGGCGCGGCGTCGCTCCCCCTTCGGGGTGGTCGCTCCGGTCATGGCCGGTCATTCTGCCAACCGGGCGAACCCGGGTTCAGAAGCGGGGCGCGAGTGCGCGCGCGAACTGGTCCACTTGGCCCGCGTACGGCGCTGTTCCGCCGGCCGAAGGCACGCTGACCAGCAGGAGCTGTCCACCGGACGCCGTCGGGACCTGCGCCGTGACCGTGCCGGCGGGCTGGGACTTGAAGACCACCGGGAGACCCTTGGGGTACACCGCCGCGGCCACCTCGCCGCCCGGCACCGGGAACCCGGCGGAGCGCGCCGCCGTCGAACAGGCGCCGCCCGGGGACGCCTGGGAAGTGGCGACGGGGACGGGGAGCTCGCCAGCGAGGGCGATGGCGAGCTCCCCGTCCACCAGTTCGCACCCGGAGGCGCCTTCGGCCAGATGGCCGGTCTTCCCGTCCCCGTCACCCCCCTGCTGGGGCGGCTGGGCCGGGAAGTTCGGTGACTCCCCACCGACTTGAGGACGCATCGAGCCGTCGCCGGGTTGCGCGGAGCCGGCATCCGATTGCGCCGACACGGCGTTGCCGTTCGCCGCGGTCATCTCCTTCGAAGTACCCCCGGAGAGCACTCCGTACGCACCGAACCCGACGACGACCAGTGCCGCGGCGCTCACCCCGGTCGTGATCCGGTTGCGGCGGCGCACGGTCTGGCGGCGGGATTCGCGGACGACGTCGTCCTGGGAGAACGTGGCCGCGGGTGCTTCCGGCGGCGCGGCGGAGAACAACGAGCGCAGCTCCTGCTCATCCATTGGTCTCCACCTCCCGTTCCAGCACCTGCTTGAGGTTCGCCAGCCCGCGTGCGGTCTGGCTCTTCACGTTGCCTTCGCTGCAGCCCAGCGCCTTCGCCGCGCTGGTGACGTCGAGCCCTTCGAAGTACCGCATGACCAGCACCGCCCGCTGCTTGGGCGGCACCTCCTTCAGCGCCGCGAGCAGGTCTTCCCTGGTCGCGACGAGGTCGTCGAGGCCCGGCGAGTCGTCGGCCGGTTCCGGCAGCGTCTCGGTCTGCCACTCGCGCCGCCACGGACGCCGCGATTCGTCGATCGACGCCCGCACGAGCGTCTTGCGGACGTACGCGTCGGTCGCCGCGCGATCCCTGATCTTCGTCCACCTCCGGTGCAGTGCGACGAACGCCGTCTGCGCGAGGTCGTCCGCCCGGTGCCAGTCGCCGCAGAGCATGTACGCGGTCCGGCGCACGGCGTCCCGCCTGGCGGCGAAGTACTCCGCGAACTCCTCCTCGTCGCGCTGGTCCACGCGCAGTCGTGCTCCGCTCTGTTGTCGTTCGCCCATGAGGACGGAATCAGGGGCGTCCACGGTTGCACGGACCGAGGGGGTTCGACCACCCGAGGGTTGATTGATCCCCGCGAGGTGGGTGTGATGTGATCGCTCCGTGACCTTCACCCTGCCGCCGCTGGACTTCCGCTCCGACACCGTCACCCGTCCGGATGAAACGATGCGCGCGGCGATGGCGTCGGCCGAGGTCGGCGACAACGTCCTCGAGCACGACCCGACGGTCGCCGCCCTGGAAGAACGGGCCGCGCACGTCCTGGGCATGGCGGCCGCGCTCTGGGTGCCGAGCGGGACGATGGCCAACCTGATCGCGCTGAGCCTGCACCTGCAGCGCGGCGACCGGTTCCTGGCCACCCGGGGCGCGCACGTGCTGTCCAACGAGCTGGGCTCGGCCGCCTGGCTGGCCGGCGGCATGCCGGACATCCTGGAGCACGACGGCGGCCCGGGCCGCCCTTCGCCTGACGCCCTCGCGGCCGCGATCGGACAACCCGGGCCGTACTTCACATTACGGACGTCGCTGCTCTGCCTCGAGAACACCCACAACGCGGCCGGTGGCGCCGTGACCCCGCCGGACGAGCACGCGCAGCTGCTGTCCGTCGCGAAGGAAGCCGGCCTGGCCGTGCACCTCGACGGCGCCCGGCTCTGGCAGGCCGCGGTCGCGCTGGAGGTGCCGCCCGCCGCGCTGACCGTCGGCGTCGACACCGTGTCGGCCTGCTTCAGCAAAGGCCTCGGCGCGCCGGTCGGCTCGGTCGTCGCCGGCAGCACGGCGTTCGTGGAACGCGCCCGCCGGATGCGCCAGATGCTCGGCGGCGGCGTCCGGCAGGGCGGCATCCTGGCCGCGGCCTGCCTGGTCGCGCTGGGCCGCGTCCCGGACCTGGCCGACTCGCACGAAAACGCCGCGCGCCTCGCCGACGGCCTGCGCGAGCACGGCTGGCCGACGAACACGCCGGACACCAACATCGTGCTGGCCGAGGTGCCTGACATCCCGACCGCGCTGAACTGGCTCGACTCGCTCGGGATCCGCGCCGTGCCGATGGCGGGCAAGGTCCGGTTCGTCACGCACCGGGACCTCAGCGCGACCGACGTCGAAGAAGCCCTGCGCCGGATCAAGACCGGCGCTTGACGCACTGGGGGACCCCGTGAACTGGATCGTGTTCGACTACGGCGACGTGCTGAGCAAGCCGAGCGCCGCCCGCCCCGACCTGGCCGCCGCGCTGGGCGCCCCGCTGCCGGAGTTCGAAAAGGCGTACTGGGACCTGCGGCTCCCGTACGACGCCGGCAGCACCCCGCTGGAGTACTGGCAGTCCGTCGGCGAGGCACTCGGCGTGCCGGTCGACGAAGCGCTGTCGGCCGAGCTGACCCGCATCGACATCGACGGCTGGGGCTACCTCGAGCCGTCGTCGGAAGCCCTGCTCGAGGCGCTTTCCGAAGCCGGCGCGGCGCTGGCGCTGCTCTCGAACGCGCCTTCGGTGTTCGGCGAATGGGCCCGCGCGCAGGACTGGATCCGGCACTTCCGCGTGACGCTGTTCTCGGGCGACGTCCGGTGCGTCAAACCGGACGCGAAGATCTTCCGGCTGCTGCTCGACGAACTCGGCGCGGAGCCGGCGGACTGCCTGTTCTTCGACGACCGCCAGTCCAATGTGGACGGCGCGCGGGAAGCCGGGCTGAAGGCCCAGCTGTGGAACGGCGCCGACGCGGCCAAGGCCTGGCTGGACTGACGGACTCACCCACCCCGCACGGCCGCCTACCCGCCGTGATCCCCGTGTCCTAGGCTGGGCGCGTCCACCGCCGACTTCCCCGGTAGGTACCCATGGCGACGAGCGAACGACCCTCGGCCCGCGTCGACTTCGACCGGCCGAGCCTCGCTCGTGTCCGGGACGCGTTGCTCGGCGGGCAGAACCACTACGAGGCCGACCGAGTCCTCCTGCGTGAGCTCCTGGACATCGCGCCGGCCGCCCCGGCGATGGCGCGCGAGACGCGGCAGTGGCTGGTCCGCGCCGTCCGGTACCTGACCGAGCGGCTCGGCGTCGACCAGTTCGTCGACCTGGGCTCGGGCTTCCCGACGGTGGAGAACACCCACCAGGTGGCGCAGAAGTACGACCCGGAAGCGCACGTCGTCTACGTCGACGACGACCCGGTGGTGGAGGCGCACGGACGGGCGTTGCTCGTCGACAACGACTTCACGCACATCTGCGGCACCGACCCGCTGAACCCCGGCGAGACACTCGCCGGGGTGGCCCGGTTCATCGACCTCGACCGGCCGGCCGGGCTCGTGCTGTGCGGGGTCGTCGACCACATCGCCGACCTCCAGCAGGCGCAGCAGGTGGTCAAGTCCTACGCCGGCGCGCTCGCCCCGGGCTCGTACCTGCTCCTGCTGCACCGCCACAACCCGCTCGACGCCACCGAAGCGGCCGTCGTCGCGGCCTCGCTGCAGGACCGGCTCGCCCGCGAGGGGCTCGACACGCGTTACCGCTCGCGTGCCGAGATCGCGTCCTTCTTCGACGGGCTCGAGCTGCTCGAACCCGGCCTGACCGAGCCACACCTGTGGTGGCCGGACGGGCCGCGCCTGGCGCCGCTGACGCCGGTCAACCGGACGGCGCTGGGCGGCGTGGCGCGGATCCCCTGAGTTCTCAGTAGCGGTTGATGCGCTTGCTGTCCTTGTTGCCGGTGATCGCCTTGTAGCCGGCCGCGCCGAGGAAGGCGATGCCGCCGATGATGGCGATCCACAGGACGGCCTTGAACACGAACCCGATCACGGCACCCAGCACCATGAACGCCACCCAGGCGACGATCAGGGCGCCGACGATCTTCCAGAACATGGTTCCTCCGCTGTGTCCCCGTGGCCCCACCGGCCCGGTCACTCCAATGTGCCATCCCCGGCGGGGAAACTCCCTCTCATCGCCCAACGTTCGGGGTTAAATCAGGGTTCCCCCTGGCCGAGCCACGCGCCGAGCCGCCGGACGCCTTCGTCGATGTCCTCGGCGCTGCCGGCGAAGGAGAACCGCACGTACTTGCCGCCGTCGACCGGGTCGAAGTCGACGCCGGGGGTGATCGCGAGGCCGGTGTCGGCGAGCAGCCGCTGGCACCAGCTCAGGCTGTCTCCGGTGTAAGCGCTGACGTCGGCGTACGCGTAGAAGGCGCCGTCCGCGGGCGCGAGCTCGGTCAGGCCGATGCGCCGCAGGCCGGCGAAGAGCCGGTCGCGGTTGGCGCGGTACCGCTCGACGTGCGCGTCGGCCTCCGCGTACGCCTCGGGCGTGAAGGCGGCCAGCGCCGCGTACTGCGAGACGGCGGGCGGGCAGATGGTGAAGTTGCCGGTCAGGACGTCGATCGCGCGGTGGAGGCGCTGCGGCGCGAGCAGCCACCCGAGCCGCCAGCCGGTCATCGCGAAGTACTTGGAGAAGCTGCCGAGCACGATCGGCTCGCGCCCGTACTGCCACGCGCAGTCGAGCTCGGCGCCGTAGGAGATGCCGTGGTAGATCTCGTCGCTGATCAGCTGCACGCCGTGCGACGCGCACCACCCGGTGATGGCGGCGAGCTCCCCGGGCGGCAGCACGGTCCCGGTCGGGTTGCTCGGGCTGGCGACGATCAGGCCGTCGATCGGACCGAGCTCGTCGAGCAGGCCGACGGTGGGCTGGAAGTTCGTCTCCGCGGTGGTGGCGAACTCGACGACCTCGCAGCCCAGGACGGAGAGCAGGTTGCGGTAGGCCGGGTAGCCGGGCCGCGCCATCGCGACCTTGGCGCCGGGGTCGAACGCGCTGAGGAAGGCGAGCAGGAAGCCCCCGGAGGACCCGGTGGTCAGGACGACGTCGTGCGCCTGGACGTCGACGTCGTACCGCTGCCGGTAGTGCCCGGCCACGGCCTCGCGCAGCTCGGGGATGCCGAGCTGTTCGGTGTAGCCGAGGGTGCTCTTCGCCAGCGCCTCCCGGGCCGCCTCGAGGACGGCCTTCGGCGCGGGCGCGGACGGCTGCCCGGCCGCGAGCGACACGAGGTCACCGTGACTCCGCTGCCGCGCACCGGCCGCGGAGAGGACGTCCATGACGTGGAAGGGCGGCACACCGGCCCGCAGCGCGGGACCGGCGAAGGCTCCGAGGTCGACCATGCGGCCAGGCTAGTTCTAGTAGCCCTGGTAGGCACCGCCGTGGGCCATGGCCTTGATGCCGGGCACGTTCCCGAGGCCGCCGTAGCGGTCGTAGGAGTACCGGACACCCGCGATGATGTTGTCGACCGGGTTGTAGATGTTGTCGTGCCCGGGCAGCTTGTGCGCGTTGAACGTCGAGTCGATGCACTGCATGAGCCCCTTGGACGGGTGCCCGGCAGCGGCGTTGGAGTTGCCCGTCAGGAAGAGGTGATCACCCTCCTGAGCAGTCCACGTGCCCAGTTCGGTCGTCACGCACCACACGTCGGCCCGCCCGGCGGCTTCCTTCCGCAGGAAGGCTCCCGTGACGATCGGGTTGTTGAGGTGCACGGAGAATTCCCGGCGCCAGGTTTCCGGCTGATCGGCTCGTTCGACCGGGAGCACCCGGGGCCGCGATCCGGACAGGTAACCGGCCAGCGCGATCGCCTCGAGCACGGCACCCGGCGCCTGGTAGACGACCACCTGCGGCCGGGTGTAACCGGGCCGCATGTATCGGCTGCCCTCGGCGTCGATGATCGCTTCGAGCCACGCCGCACGCTGCCCGGTGGACATCGCCAGCACCTGGGCGACCGCGTCGGACTTCGGATTGCCCGCTCGGTCCAGCAGGTCCCGGGCGTAGTCGTGGTCCAGCCGGAACTGGTGCCGGGGTCCGCACCCACCGCGGTCGTCGACGTACACCGCGTGCGGCACGCCGTCGAGGAGCAGGCGGAGCTTCTCCACCATTTCGGGTTTCGACTGCGCGATGGACATGGTCGGGCGGTGCTGCCTGGTCTCGATATGGCCGTCACCGGCGATCCACCCGAGGATGGCCGCTTCCCGCTCACTGATGTCCAGCGACGAGCCGGTCGCGGCCGGCGCCGTCAGGAGGATCCGGTCGCGCGAGCGGACCTCGCCCGTGGTCACGAACCGCGTCTCGGACTCGTACCGGTTCTCCTGCTTCGGCGACACGAAGCCGTGCTTCTTGCGCCGGTGAACCGCAACGCCGTTCTCCGGCTGCCCGACCGCACGCGGCTCCCACCCGCATTCCGGGCAGACCACCGGCAGGTCGGCACGCCTGACAGCGACCCGCGGCAGGGTGAGCCAGCGGTGGTTCGGCGTCGTGGTCGCCTGCCACCGGGAGTTGCTCATCCGGACCAGCTCGGCGTCTTCGTGGTGGACGACCCGGGTGATCCGCGTCCACTCGCTCCGCCCGGTGGCCGGGTTGAAGCCGATCGTCTCGTCGCCGACCTCGACCGCGTCGTGCTTCAGGACGCCGCGCCTGGTCAGGATCTGCGTGTCCAGCGGCACGCAGTCCCAGTTGTTGATGGCGTTGGGATTCCCGCCCGACTCGTGCTGGATGATCGCCCAGATGTTGGGGATGTCGGCGTCCGTGACCGGCACCCCGGCGGCCTGCAGGGCCTTGATGGCTTCCTGGATCCACTGCTGGACGTTGCCCGGGGGCGGCGAGGAGGGCGGGCCACCGCTGGGGCCGAGGCCACCACCGCCACCGCCACCGCCTCCGCCGCCACCACCGCCACCGCCACCACCGCTGTGGTGGGAGGAGCCGTTGCTGTGGATGCCGCCGGTGCTCTGCGGGACGGTGCCGTCGCTGTTGGGCAGTGGAACCTTCGAATAGCCGCCCTCAATCTGGGTCTTCATCAGTGCCTGGGACTTCTTGACCAGGTCGTCCGCGCTCGAGAGCAGCGGGTCGATCTTCCCGAGCGCGGTGGTGGCGTCGTTCAGGTTCGCCTTGTTGGCGTTGTCGACGATCTCCTTCGACGACGGGCTCGGCGCGGGCTTGTGCTCGTCCCTCGCGTGTTCGGCCTCGGCATTCATCGCGGCCTGCGCCTTGGGGGTCTCCGCGTTGATGCGGTTCTGGATCGCCGTCTTCGCGGTTTCGCAGGCGTCGTTGACCTTGCCCTTGATGTCGCTCAACTGCGACGACAGCGCGCTGAGGTCGTTGCCGACGTCGGTGAGGTGCGTCTGCACCTTGTCACCCGCGGTGGTGATCTGCTTCACGTAGCCGACGAAGGCGTCGGCGGCCGGCCCTTTCCAGACGCCGGCGGAGAGCGAGTCCGTAGCCGACTTCAGGGCAGCGCCGTGGTCACCGGCCTGCGTCGCGGCGGTCTTGAACTGCTGGGCCGCCTTTTCGATCGACTCCGGCTTGATGCCGTCGACCTGCTTCTTCTTGGCTTCGATGTCCGGCCAGTTCGGCGGAAAGTCGATCAGCCCAGCCACTGTGCCGCCCCCTTGTCATCCCGGCCCCACGAGGCCGTCCACGCACTCACTGGTTCCCGTGTTCGTGCAGCTTGAGGTCGCTCGCCCCGACCTGATCGGTTTCGGCGATCAGGCCCGCGGCCTTTTTCAAGATGAAACCGGTCGCCTCCATCAGCTTCCCAGCCGCGTCGAATTCGGAGTGCACGCCGTGCTTGAACTCGCCGACCGCGCCGTGCACGTCCTGGGAACCGCCCATCGTGCCGAAGGGGCTTTCCTTCTCGTCGTCGACCCCGGTGAGATGCTTCTTCGACTTCTCGAACTCGTCCTTCAGCTTCTCCACGTTGCGGGCCGCGATGGCCATCGAGTCCGGGTCGTAGACAGGCACGGTTCGTCATCCCCTTCGGAAACTTGTCTCCGCCCGATCAGACGTCGCCATGACCAGGACGGTTCCCGCGCTTACTTTATGACTTCACCCGGGCCGCGCGTACGGATCTCCGCCAACTTCCACCCCAGCGGGCCCCCGGACACGCTTTGTAGCATGTCCGGCGGGGAGGTAAGCGATCATGAAACCACTGAACCCGGGCGAATCCCGACATGTCGGGCGGTACCGCCTGGTCGCGGCGCTCGGCGAAGGCGGAATGGGACGGGTGCTGCTCGGGGTGTCCCCGGACGGCAGGCTCGTGGCGGTCAAACAGGTGCACCCGGGCTTCGCGCACGACGACGGGTTCCGATCCAGGTTCCGCCGCGAGGTCCAAGCGTCCCGGATGGTCTCGGGCGCTTACACGGCGGCGATCATGGACGCGGAACCGGACGCCCCGACGCCGTGGCTGGCCTCGGTGTTCGTCGCCGGGCCATCGCTGAAGGAAGCCGTCGAGGCGGCGGGGCCCCTCCCACTGGCGGCCATCCGGATCCTCGCGGTCGGGCTGGCGTCGGCGCTCACCGACATCCACCGGGCCGGCTTGATCCACCGCGACCTCAAACCGAGCAACGTGCTGCTCACCGACGACGGCGCCCGGGTCATCGACTTCGGCATCGCCCGCGCCGCCGAGGGCGACTCCGAGCTGACGCACACCGGCTCGATCATCGGCTCACCCGGCTTCATGTCCCCGGAGCAGGCCGACGGGCGGACTGTCACGCCGGCGAGTGACGTCTTCTCACTGGGCGGCCTCTTGGTCATGGCGGCCACCGGCCAGGCCCCGTTCGGCGGCGGGTCGACCCCGCAGGTGCTCTACAACGTCGTCCACAGGCGGCCGGACCTCGGTTCACTCGCCCCGGTGCTGCGACGGCTGGTCGAGCCGTGCCTCGCGAAGGATCCGGCGCAGCGGCCGACGCCGGCCCAGATCCTCGACCACCTGGGGCCGATCCCACCGAGCAGCACCCCCTGGCCGCCGGCGGTACAGGCGCTGATCGGTGTCCAGAAAGAGCAGGTCGGCCGCGTCTTGGCGCTACCTCGACCGCCGGTGGCCGAGGCGCCGGCGACACCCGGAAAACGGCGAAGGCGACTATGGCCCGCGGTAGCGCTGACTTTGGCGATCGTGCTGGGAGCGGCGACCGTGGTCGCGGTGAAGCTGAGCTCCGCGGATCAGCGCGCCGGCAGCGATGCGGGTCCCGGCACCGGTCGCCCGCGCCCCGCCGCGTTCACCGTGGAAGACCTTCGCGAAATCGATCCCTGCAAGCTTTTCAAACGAGACTCCCTACCCGCGACTGGGCCGATGGAGCAAGCGGACGGCAAGCGCATCCACTTCGAACGATGCGATTTCTCGTTCGGCGACGGACCGGACAAAACCGCGAGCACTACGCTGGTCGTCAATCTGTACGAAATGCTCTCGGAGCCAAAAGGCACGCCGATATCGATCGGTGGGCTCAGTGGTTTCGCGAAGGTCGACGGCATCTACTGCGTCGTCTCGATCGCGAACCCGTACAGCCAGGGCTTCGCGATGACCGCCTCGTCGGGTCGGGAGACCGGTGATCCCTGCGCCACCCCGACCGAAGCGATGAACGTCCTGGTCCCGCAGATCCGGTACGGCACCGACGCGCGCTACCCACTGACCGCCGGCTCCGCGCTTTCCTCCGACCTGTGCGCCACGACCGATTCACCACCGGTACCGCCGGGAAACCCGAACAAGTTCAGCTTCAACGTCCAAGGCCTGCACGAGTGCTTGTGGTCTGGGCAGAAGGATCTCGGGGTGTATTCCGTCAGCTTGCTGTCCGCGCCGAGCGAGCCGGGCAAAGGCGAGCAGCGCGACCTGGACGGAGCCACGGTCGCCGAGGCGACCTTGCCCACCCAGTACGGGCCGGTCTGCGAGATCACCTGGGCGCACCACAGGATCGACGACGCGAGCACCGAGGATGTCCAGCTCACCTACACCAACTTCGACAAGAAGCTGAGCAACGAAGAACTGTGCGCCAATGCCGAGCAGTACGCGCGCCGGGTACTGGCGAAGCTCCCGCCGGGAAGCTAGCTCAGGCCTCCGCCACCAGTTCCCGGATCCTCGTCGCGAGCAGCGCGTTGTCCGCCGGGGTCACCGTCGCCCACTCGCGGCCTTCGCGGTCGGTCTCCACCTGGAACAGGTAGCGGCCGGAGTCCGTGTCGAAGAAGGCCACCACCCGGTTCGCGCGGTGGACCACGCCGTCGCGGCCCACGCGCTCCGCGCCGAACTGGCCTCTCGCCTCCTGGCCGAGCAGCATGCCCGAGAGCTCCTGGGCCTGGAACAGTGGCACGCCGCGGTCCTCCAGCGCCGTCACCAGTGCCTTCGGGTCGCCCTTGGCGGCCGCGTCCGCGGCCTTCAGCGTCGGGTACGGGATGCTCACCGTCTGGCCGATGCCCGGGGCCAGGTCGCCCGCCACCGAGACCGCCGCCTCCGCGAGGGCGTCCTCCGTGGCCGGGATCAGCCACACCTCCGCGTTGTCCACCACCGCCAGCACCGCCTGGCTGCGGTGGCTGACCGCGCGGCCGCGGATCTCACGTTCGGCCCACACCCAGACGTCGACGCCGAACTGGGGGCGGGCCAGCAGGTGGAGCAGGTCGGCCAGCTCGCCGGACGCCCGGCGGTTGCGGGCCAGGCGCCGCTCGCTCAGCGACGCCCACGCCGACTCCACCAGCGCCGACCGCTCGGTGCGGGTGGTTCCCCCGCTCGGCACGTCGATCGCGACGTGCCGCCGAGGCAGTTCGAACGACTCCCAGAGCACGTCGAACTCCGACGCGGACAGCACCAAGGACACGGTCAGCGACCGTCCGAGCCGTGGTCGCCGATCACGTCGGGGGAAACCATCCGCTGGTCGGCGAACAGGTCCTGGTCGTCGACGCCGAAGCGGCGGACGTGCTCGGCGTCCTCCTCCTGCGGGGCCGCCTCCGACAGGAACCGCGCCTCGCCGCGCTGCTGCTTCGGGCTGATCTGCTCGGACTTCCGCAGCGCGACGGCTTCCTCCTCGGGCAGTTCGCCGACCGGCAGCGGCCGCACCGGGCCCTTCGGCTGGCCCTTCTCGCGCCGCTGGCGTTCCTTGTCGCCGCTGAGCGCGCCACCGGCGGCACCCGCGCCGACCGCCGCCGCGCCCGCGCCGATTTCGCCCGGGGTCGCGCCCGGCTTCGCCACGAAGCCGCGTTCGGCCGTGTACTGGCCCGGCGCGAGCGGGGCCTGCGGCATCGAGCCGACCGTGCGGCCCTTGGCCAGCAGGCCGTCGGGGCCACGGCTGAGCGAGCTGTCGACGGCGCCGGAGCCGGAGCCGGTGGACGTGCCACCGCCGCCCCCGAGGGACTTGATCGGCGCCGTCGCCGGGTTCGAGCCGGGCGGCAGGGAGCCGGGCGCGCCCGGCGGGACGAACTGCTCGCCCGCGCCGCCGACGGCCAGGCCGGGCGAAAAGTGGGTGGAGTCGCCGCCGGACGTGCCGCGGCCCGGGGTGGTGACCCAGCCGGGCCCGGGCGTCGACGTCGGGGGCTTCACGCCCGACGGCGTCGTCGTCGAACTCGGCGTCGTGTGCTGCGCGGCGGGCGCGGTCACCGAGCCGGTCTGCCGCGACGACCCGACGGGCCGGGACGGCTGTTGCTGCTGCGCCGCGACGCCGTAGACCGGGGTCGGCGCGTCGGCGTGCACCTGGTGCGCCACCGGCTGCACCACCGGCGGGTCGACGTGCACCGACCGGACCTTGTCCGACGCGGGCCGCACGCCGCCGTCCGGCGTCACCGCGACCGCCGCGCCGGCGACGTCGAGCACGCCGGGCGTGACCCCCGGAGCGGCCAGCTTCAGCGACTCGGGGTCGGACAGCGACTGCGTCGAGAGCAGGTTCGTGCCGCTCTCCTGCGCGTACTCGTTCAGCGCCTGCTGCGCCTGCTCCTTGGCGTTGTTCGCCGCCTCGACCTGCCGGGCGTGGTCGGTCTCGAACCCGATGAGGGACAGCAGCAGCCCGTCGGTCAGCGTGTAGCCGCCCGCGCCCTTCCGGACCGTCTCGGCGTCCGGGAGCTTGTACTTGGTGCGGTTGAAGGACTCGCCCTGCGCGAAGACCATTTCCGCGGCGTGCGCGACCTTCGTGGTGGCGTCCTGGGAGAACCCGGCCTGCTCGGTCAGCACCTGGCCGGCCGCGCCCCCGGCCTGGCTCTGCCACTCGACGCCGAGCTTCAGCAGCTGCGCGCGCAACGTCTGGTCGGTGTGGGCGAGCGCGGTCGCGACGGCCTTCAGCGCGTCGACGGCGGTGCCGATGCTGCCGGTGCCGTCGCCGGTGATCATCCGCGTGATCTGGTCGGCGATCGCGGTGTTGGTCCAGCCGTCGAACCGGTGGTTCCGGATCCCGGCCGCGAGCTCGGAGAATTCCACGCGCCCTCCCTAGTTGCGTGACTTCAAGGACTGCAGCGCCAGGTCGGCGGCGTGCACCGACATCTCGCACAGCTGCGGCTGGGTGAGCTTGCCGCGGGTGATGGGGAACGTCCGGATGGTCAGCGTCCGGCCCTTCGCGACGCCGACGAGGGTGCTGCAGTCGGCCGGGTCGGCGGCCGCGCGGTAGCTCGTCAGCGCCGGGTAGCCGGCGATGGCCTTCGGTTCGGTGGTCATGCTGTTCTTGCGGCGGGCGCCGGTGATCCACTCGGCGAGGTCCGCGGTCACCGAGCCCACCTGGTAGCCGTGGAACGGCTCCTCGCGGTCGGCGTCGAGCACGCAGACCGGCCCGTCGGCGCTGTCGGCCTGCCGGGGCGTGCTGCTGATCTTCATCGCGTCGAGCTGCACCTGCGGGAACAGGTCGCAGACGTCGACGCCCTGCATCGGCAGGTCGGCCGGGCGCTGGGGCAGCTGGGCGGCCTTCGCGCTCTGCGACGCCGCGGTGGCGGCCGTCTCGATCGGGTACGGGGTGCCGTCCTTGTCCGCGGAGCAGCCGGCGAGCGCCGCTGTCGCGAGCACGCCGCCGGTGATCAGCACCGCGCTGTTACGCACCGTGCTTGCCGCGGTCACCGAACACCGCCGCCTTTTCCTCGTCGCTGACCTTGTAGTCCTTCGCGGCGGCGCGCAGCTGCGACACCAGGCGCTTGAGGCCCGCGACGTACTCGCGGACCTGGCCGGCGTAGGACCGGTCGCCGTCGGCGATCAGGTGGTTCCACGCTTCGATCGACTGCGTGCTGACGACGTCCGCCGAGGGCGCGTCGACCCGCAGCTGGTCCAGGCGGGTGATCAGCTGGTCTTCGAGCGCGTTGGCCTGCTCTTCGACGATCCGGGCGACGTCGAGCAGCTTGTCCGGGCGGACCAGGACGTCCGCCACGGCCGGCGCCACCGGGACGGCCGGGCTCAGGTCGTACGAGGGTCCTGACATGCTCTCCCCTGACGTCATACGGACAGTGACCGGCCGGCTCCTCGTCGAGGCTACCAACGCAAGTGTGGCAGCAGCCCGGGTTTGGACGAAGTTCGTGCCCGGCCGGTTCCCCGGTCCCGTGAAATCAGGCGCGCTGCTTCGCGGCCGGAGCGCCGATCTCGCCGTTCGCCGCCTTCAGCGCGATGTCCGTGCGGTGGTGCGACCCGGCGAGGTGCACCTTTTCGACGGTTTCGTACGCGTGCTTGCGGGCCGACTTGAGCGTCTTGCCGGTGCCGACGACCGACAGCACCCGGCCACCGGAGGAGACGACGGCGCCGTCGTCGCGGCGGCGCGTGCCGGCGTGCAGCACGCCTTCCAGCTCGGCGCCGGTGATGATGTCGCCGGTGCGCGGCTTGCCGGGGTAGCCGTCGGCGGCGACCACGACGGTGACCGCGGTGCCGCCCGCCCACTCCAGCGGCGGGTGCTCGGCGAGCTTGCCGGTGGCGGTGGCGTGCATCAGCCCGGCGATCGGGGTGCGCAGCAGCGCCAGCACGACCTGGGTTTCCGGGTCGCCGAAGCGGCAGTTGAACTCGATGACCTGCGGCCCGTCGGAGGTCAGCGCGAGCCCGGCGTAGAGCAGGCCGGAGAACGGCGCACCGCGGTTCACCAGCTCGTCCGCGACCGGCTGGACGACCTTCTCGACCAGGTCGTCGACCAGGTTCTCGGGCGCCCAGGGCAGCGGCGCGTACGCGCCCATGCCGCCGGTGTTCGGGCCCGCGTCGTCGTCGCCGACGCGTTTGAAGTCCTGCGCGGGCAGCAGCGGCACGACGGTGGTGCCGTCGACGAAGCAGAACAGCGACGCTTCCGGACCGTCCAAAAAGGACTCCAAGAGCACCGGGTGGCCGCCGTCGAGGAGCATGATCGCGTGCTTGCGCGCGACGTCGTAGTCGGTCGTGACGACGACGCCCTTGCCGGCGGCGAGCCCGTCGTCCTTGACCACCCAGGTCGGGCCGAAGCGGGCGAGCGCGGCGTCGAGGCGGGCCGGGTTGTCGACCACCTCGCTGCGCGCGGTCGGCACGTTCGCCGCGGCCATGACGTCCTTCGCGAACGCCTTCGAGCCTTCGATGCGAGCCGCCGCGGCCGACGGCCCGAAGCAGGCGATGCCCACCTTCCGGACGGCGTCGGCGACGCCGGCGACGAGCGGGACCTCGGGCCCGACCACGACGAGGTCGGCCTGCCAGCTCTTCGCGAGCCCGGCGACCGCCTCGGGATCGGCCGCTTCGACGCCGAGCTGCTCGGCCACCGCGGCGGTCCCGGCGTTGCCGGGAGCGCAGGCCAGCGCCGTGACGGTGGGGTCGCCGGAAGCCGCGAGGACGAGGGCGTGCTCACGAGCGCCGGAGCCGATTACCAGTACGCGCACGCGGCACAGCGTATCCGGCCGGGTTCGCGCCGGACATTTCGCCGCCCCCGGGCACCGCGGGTGAGGGCCGTGCCGCCCTGGGTGACGGGAGGTGGCGGAGGGTGCTGCTGAATCGAGGTGACCGCTGCAAAGAAAGCGGGGGGGCGGCGCTCCGGCCGCCGGACACCACGGGCGGGCGGCGCTCCGGCCGCGGGAACCGGAGGTGGCGGGCAGTCCGCGACGACCAGTTGACGTGGGCCCGCGCCGGCAGCCCCGCCCGGCAGTGGTCCGGCCACCCGCCGCGGGGTCGAGCGCCCCCAGCCGTGCCGCGGACCACACCGTCGCGAGCAGGAGTCCACGCGTAGTTCACCGCCGCTTTTGCCCGGATACCCCCGCGCGACGCTTGCGGCATCGAGGGTGGCGCGAGTAGTCAGGGTCAACCCTGTGTGAAAAGAGGTCACCAGATGAAGCGCAAACGTGTCGGTGTGCTGGCGCTCGCCGGACTGGCGTTGCTGAGCGTCACCGGACTGGCCGTCGGGTCGGCCAACGCATCCGAAGCCGGGTCCGCCGATGCGGCCGCGCACGGGCGGGGCCACGATGACCCCGTGATCATCGGACACCGCGGCGCGCCCGGGTACCGGCCGGAGCACACGCTCGCCTCGTACGAGCTCGCCTACCGGATGGGCGTCGACTGGGTCGACGTCGATCTCGTGCCCACCAAGGACGGCCAGCTCGTCGCGCGGCACGAGCCCGAGATCGGCGGGACCACCGACGTCGCGAAGCACCCCGAGTTCGCGAACCGGAAGAAGACCGTCGTGCTCGACGGGGTCAGCACGACCGGGTGGTTCACCCAGGACTTCACCCTCGCCGAGCTGAAGACGCTGCGCGCGGTCGAGCGGATCCCGGCCAACCGCCCGCACAACACGCTGTACAACGGCCGCTACCAGATCGCCACCTTCCAGGAGGTGCTCGACCTGACCAAGCGGCTCGGCCGGGAACTGCACCGGACGCTGGGCACCTACCCCGAGGTCAAGCACTCGACGTTCTTCCAGTCCATCGGCAACCCGACCGAGCCGAAGCTGGTGTCGATCCTCAAGCGCAACGGCCTCGACCGGCCGGACGCGCCGGCGATCATCCAGTCGTTCGAGGTGTCGAACCTGATCGCGCTGCACAAGCAGGTCCGCACGCCGCTGCTGCAGCTGACCTCGGCCACCGGCGCTCCGGCGGACTTCGTCGCGAAGGGCGACAAGCGGACGTACGCGGACCTCGTGACGCCGCAGGGGCTGCGTGACATCTCGAAGTACGCGAAGTACCTCGGGCCGGAGAAGGGGCAGATCATCCCGCTGGACGCCGCCGGGAACCTGACCAAGCCGACCGCTCTCGTCGCCGACGCGCACAAGGCGGGCCTGAAGGTGCAGCCGTACACGTTCCGGAACGAGAACCCGTTCCTGCCGGCGAACCTGCGCTCCTCGGCCGAGCCGGACGCCTACGGTGACGTCTTCACCGAGGAGGCGGCGTTCCTCCAGGCCGGCGTCGACGGCTTCTTCGCCGACCAGCCGGACACCGCGCTCGAGTCGCTGCACGCCTTCCTGGGCCGGTAATCGCGTTGCCGCGAAGGGCGCTTCCGTGGACGCTGAGTCCGTGGAAGCGCCCTTTTCCGGTGTGGTGCTGGTCAACCGCGGCGACGAGACGCTGCTCGCCGAGGCGTCCGGCTACGCGCACCGCGCCAACGGTGTCGAGAACACCGTCGACACGCGGTTCGCGATCGCCAGCGGTACCAAGGGTTTCACCGCGCTGGTCGTCGTCGGCCTGATCGCCGAGGGCCGCCTCGAACTGTCGACGAGAGCGCGTGCCGTCCTCGGCGACGACCTGCCGCTGATCGACGACCGCGTGACCGTCGAGCACCTCCTGACGCACACTTCGGGCATCGGCGACTACTGCGATGACGAAAACCCGCCCGAGACACCGCCGGGACTCGTCACGTCGGCCGACTACCTCGCCGCCCTCGACGGCTACCCGCAGCAGTTCCCGCCGGGCGAACGCTTCCACTACCACAACGGAGCCTTCGCGGTCCTGGCCCTGATCGCCGAACGGGTCGCGGGCGTACCTTTCGCCGACCTCGTCCGGACCCGCGTGACCGAGCCCGCCGGGATGGCGGACACGGCATTCCTCCGCTCGGACGCGCTGCCCGCCCGGACGGCCACCGGGTACCTGGAAGACGGCCGCACCAACGTGTTCAGCCTGCCGGTCGTCGGCTTCGGCGACGGCGGGATCTACAGCTCAGCGCCGGACTTCCGGAAGTTCTGGCCCGCGTTCCTCGACGGCAGGCTCGTCCCGGGCGAGTGGGTGGACCGGATGCTGCGCGGAGCCGGCTACGGGCTCGGCTTCCGGCTGCCGCGGCCCGGCGTCGTCCGGCTGGAGGGCGGCGACCACGGCGTCACGTTCGTGAGCCTGCACCAGCCGTCGTCCGGCGTCACCGCGACCCTGATCTCGAACGACCACCGAGGTGGCGGGCCCCTGCTCAGGCAGCTGGACGAGTTCTTGACGAAGGCTTGACACCCCCTGGTGGCGGGGCTACCTTCGGCGAATTCAATGGTCTGGCCGCATACCTTTCAAGAGGTGCCCGATGGACGTTTCCGACCAGCAGACCACTCCCGACCACGCTGACGAAGACAGCGCCCGCCTGCACCAGCTGGGGTACGCGCAGGAGCTCAAACGGACGATGTCGGCGTTCTCGAACTTCGCCGTCTCCTTCACGATCATTTCGATCCTCTCCGGCTGCCTGACGCTCTACGGCTTCGGCATGAAGACCGGCGGCCCGGCCGCGATGATCTGGGGCTGGCCACTGGTCGGGGTGTTCGTCATCCTGGTCGGCCTCGGCATGGCCGAGGTCTGCTCCAGCTACCCGACCGCGGGCGGCCTCTACTACTGGGCGGCACGGCTGGCGCGCAAGAACGGCGCCGCCTGGTCGTGGTTCACCGGCTGGTTCAACCTCATCGGTCAGATCGCCGTCACCGCGGGCATCGACTTCGGCGCGGCGCTGTTCCTCAACGCCTTCCTCGACCTGCAGTGGGGCTTCACCGCGACGCCGGGCCACACAATCCTGCTGCTCGCGATCATCCTCGTGGTCCACGGCCTGCTGAACACCTTCGGCGTTCGGATCGTCGCGATCCTCAACAACGTCAGCGTGTGGTGGCACCTCATCGGCGTCTTGGTGATCGTCGGCGTACTGGTCTTCGTGCCCGCCAAGCACCAGGACGCGTCATTCGTCTTCGGCAGTTTCGTGAACCAAACAGGCTGGGGCTCGACCTTCTACGTCTTCGCGCTCGGGCTACTGGTCGCGCAGTACACGCTGACCGGCTACGACGCCTCGGCGCACATGACCGAGGAAACGAAGAGCGCGGCGACGGCCGGGCCGCGCGGCATCGTGATGTCGATCGTCGTCTCGCTGGTCGCGGGCTGGATCCTGCTGATCGGCCTGACGTTCGCGATCCAGGACTACGCGGGCGAGGTCGGCTCGACCACCGGCGTCCCGCCCGCGCAGATCTTCATCGACGCGACCGGCGCTGTCACCGGCAAATTCCTGCTGCTGATCTGCATCGGGGCTCAGCTGTTCTGCGGGATGGCCTCGGTCACGGCAAATTCGCGGATGATCTACGCGTTCGCCCGCGACGGCGCGATCCCCGGGTCGGGCTTCTGGCACAAGATCAACAAGCGCACGCAGACGCCGACGAACGCGGTCTGGCTCGCGGCAGGCGGCGCGCTGGTCCTGGCCCTGCCGTACCTGTGGAGCTACACGGCCTACAGCGCGGTGACGTCGATCGCCGTCGTCGGCCTTTACGTCGCGTATGTGATTCCGGTGTTCCTTCGCGTGCGTCAGGGTGACGAATTCGAGCGCGGGCCGTGGCACCTCGGTCGCTGGGGCAAGCCGGTCGGCATCATCGCGACGACGTGGGTCGTGCTGATCTTCATCCTGTTCATGCTGCCGCAGGCGTCGCCGGTGACGGTGGACTCGTTCAACTACACGCCGATCGCGTTCCTGGTGGTGCTCGGCGGCGCGGCGCTGTGGTGGGTGCTCTCGGCCCGGAAGTGGTTCACCGGCCCGAAGGTCCAGGGTTCGGAAGCCGAACTCGCGGCGGTGGAACAGGAACTGAAGGAGCTCGGCTGACGTTCGGCGCAAGTGGTCGTGAGTGAGGAACAGTGTTCTAACCCTCACTCACGACCCGCGCGGCACACTCAGGGAGTCGCGTGGCTTTCCGGGGCGGGGACGGGGTCGGGCGCCGGGGACTGGCGGCCGGGGCGGACCACCGTGACCGCGGCCGCGCCCAGTGCGCCGACGCCGGCGAACGCGTAGAAGCCCCACGGGTACGCGATTCCGGCCGTCAGCAGGGCGCCGCCGAGGAGCGGGCCCGAGATCGCGCCGATGCGGCCGATGCCGGCGGACCAGCCGAGGCCGGTCGCGCGGATCGCGTCCGGGTAGACGCGGCCGATGTACGCGTACACCAGCACCTGGGCGCTGAACACGAAGCAGCCGGTCAGGAACACCGCCGCGTACAGCCCGACGGCCGGCAGCTTGACGCTCAGCAGCGCCAGGAACACCGCGCCGAAGCAGAACCAGACGATGGCCGACGGGCGGATGCCGACGCGGTCGGCGACCCGGCCCGCCACGAGCAGCCCGGCGATGCCGCCGACGTTCAGCGTCAGCAACAGGCTCAGCGCCGCACCGAGCGGGTAACCGGCCTGGCGCATGATCTCCGGCAGCCACGTGTTGAGCCCGTACACCAGCAGCAGGCCCATGAACGACGTCACCCAGAACGCGATCGTCGCGCGCAGCAGGCCGCCGCGGAACAGGCCGGCGACGGCGTGCCCGGCCGACCGCTCGGTCTCGCGGACCCGCTGGAACGACTCGGACTCCGGCAGGAACTTCAGCATCAGCGGGATCAGCACCACGGCGGGGATCGCGCCGGCGACGAACATCGCGCGCCAGCCCAGCGGCGAGATGAGCACGATGCCCAGCAGCGCCGTCAGCACCGCGCCGACGTGGTAGCCGGTCATCACCGTGGTCGTCGCGCTGCCGGCCCTGCCCCGGCGCGCGTACTCCGTGACCAGCGTGATCGCCGTCGGCAGGCAGCCGCCGAGGCCCAGCCCGGCGACGAACCGCAGCAGGGCGAAGACGAACGTCGATGGCGCGAACGCGCAGAGCAGCGTGCAAAGGGAGAACAGCGTCACGGAGATGATCAGGGACTTCCGGCGCCCGATGACGTCGGTGATCGTGCCGATCGCCAGCCCGCCCAGCATCATCCCGGCCAGCCCGACCGTCGACACGACCGACGCCGTGCCGGGCGTCAGGCCCCAGACGTGGTCGCGGAGCAGCACGGGCAGCACGGTGCCGAGCACGACCAGGTCGAACCCGTCGAGCAGGACGGCGGTCCAGGCCAGGGGCACGACCCAGGAGCGAGTGCCAGGGGACATGGAGAACCTCCGGATGTGCGTCGGTGCACGTGATCCGCACAAGTGTGCGTAGTGCGCACAAGTATGCATAGCGGGTGCGGCGTAAGCCAGGTCACTTCCATTGGACGGAAGCCGAGCGCAGGGCTCTCACCTGCGGGAAGATCACGCGCGTGGAGATCCTGACGCTGATGGCCGTGCTCGCGGGCTCCCTCGCGCTGACCGCCCTCGCCCGGCGCTACAACCTGTCCGCGCCACTGCTGGTGGTCGTCGTCGCGCTCGGGATCGCGCTGATCCCCGGCGTGCCGCGGTTCGAGCTCGAACCGGAACTGGTGCTCACCGTCGTGCTGCCGCCGTTGCTCTACTCGACGTCGCTGGAAAGCTCGCTGACGCACTTCAAGCGGGCGCTGCGGCCGATCGTCGCGCTCGGCGTGGTGCTGGTGGCCCTGACCGCCGTGGTCGTCGCCGTCGTCGTGCACCTGCTGCTGCCGGACGTGCCCTTCGCCTCCGCGCTGGTCCTGGGCGCGGTCGTGGCGCCGCCGGACGCGGTGACCGCGGTCGCGATCGGGCGCAAGCTCGGCCTGCCGCGGCGGGTGATGACCGTGCTGACCGGCGAGAGCCTGGTCAACGACGCCGCCGCGCTGACGCTGTACAAGGTCGCGCTCGCCGCCGTCGCGGGCACCGCGGGTTCGGCCGGGCACGGGTTCGCGGTGTTCGGCGTCGCGACCGTGCTGGGCATCGGGGTCGGCCTGGCGATCGGCGCGCTCGTCGTGCTGATCCGCCGCCAGCTCGACGACCCGCTGATGGAGTCGGCGTTCGGCATCATCGTGCCGTTCGCCGCGTACGTCACCGCCGAGCACCTGCACCCCTTCAGCGAAGACTTCAGCGGCTCCGGCGTGCTCGCCGTCGTCGCGGCGGGCCTGCTCCTGGGCCATCGCGCGCTGTACGCGTCCCCCGCGACGCGCATGCAGGACAGATCCGTCTGGGCCTCCATCGACGTCCTGCTGGAAGCGCTGGTGTTCGCGCTGATGGGGCTGCAGCTGCCGTTCGTGCTCGAAGGCGCGCAGCACGCGGCCCGCGACAACGGGACGCTCGCGCTGGTCGCGGTGATCGTGCTCGGGGTGACGATGTTCGTGCGGGTGCCGGCGGTGTTCGTTTCCGCGTACCTGCCGCAGACCGTCCGGCTCTTCGGCCGGGACCGCGCGACGCCGTCGTGGCGGACGCTGGCGGTCGTTTCGTGGACCGGCATGCGCGGCGTGGTCACGCTCGCCGCGGCGGCCGGCGTCCCGGCCGCGACCCCGGGCCGCGAGGAGATCCAGCTGTTCGCGTTCACCGTGGCGATCGGGACGGTGCTGATCCAGGGGCTGACGCTGCCGCCGCTGATCCGGCTGCTGAAGGTGGAGGACCCGGCGGAGGCGTCGCGGGACGAGGCCGAAGAACTCGCCGCGCGCGAGGTCGCGAAGAAGGCGGCGCAGGACCGGCTGCGCGAAATCAGCCACGAGCGGCTGGCTTCGCTGGACCTGCCCCAGGAGAAGGTCGACCGGCTGAAGGAGCGGCTCCAGCGGCTGATCGACACGCGCTACCGCTTCGCCAAGGCCGCGATCACGCTGTCCGGCGAAGACCGGTCCGGCAGCCCGCAGGCCCAGTTCGCGAAGGCCCGGCGCGAGCTCCTGATCACCCAGCGCAAGGCGATGATCGAGGAGAACCGCGCCGGGCGGCTCGACGACGAGGTCCTGCGGCGGGTGCTGCGGGAGCTCGACCTGGAGGAGCTTTCGGTGTCGGCGACCCTCACGAACCGGCTGAGCTGATCACTTCCCACGTCCGCAGCCGCTCTTCGGCGGAGCGGATGCCGGTCTGCGAGACGAGGACGTCGGTCGCGCCGGCGTCGTAGTAGCGCCGGAGTCCTTCGAGGACGGTCTTCTCGTCCCCGATGATCGCCAGCTCGGCCGCGTGCTCGACGCCTTCCGCGGCCAGGATCCGCTGGTAGGACGGGATCTGGCCGTAGAAGGACATCTGCTCGTAGGCCAGCGCGCGCACGGCGTCGGGTTCGTCGGTGACGATCGCCGGCACGGCCGCGAGGATCCGCTTGCCCGCGGGCAGGTGCGGCACGATCTGCTCGGAAAGCGCTCTCGGCCCGGCGAGGAACGGCAGCGTCCCGTCGGCGAGTTCACCGGTGACGCGCAGCGCCTGCGGCCCCATCGCGGCGACGACGATCCGCACGTCACCGCCCACAGTGGACGGTCCGGGCGGGTGCGCTTCGAGCGTCTCGCCGCGGAAGTCGACGGTTTCGCCGTCGAAGACCTGCCGCAGCACGGTGAGGTACTCGCGCAGGTGCCGGATCGGCGGCGGGTACTCGACGCCGTAGACGGGCCCGAGGAACCCCTTCGACCCGAGCCCGATCCCGAGCGTGAACCGGCCCCCGGTGGCGGCCTGCGCGGTCTGCGCCGCGCTCGCGACCAGCAGCGGGTGCCGCGGGTAGGTGGGCACGACGGACGTCCCGACCTCGATACCGGGGACTTCGCGCCCCGCGAGCGCGGCGACGGTGATGGCGTCCTGGCTCAGCGGCAGCTGCGAAAACCAGACGGACTTCAGCCCGGCATCGGCGGCTTGACGGGTCTGGGCGAGGAGCTCGTCGACGAGGTTCGCGGCGGATCCGGTGTCACCGGCCGGCAGCGTGACTCCGATGGTCATGGTCCCAAGCTAGCGAGCGGCGCCACTCATTTCCGGCTTCCCAGGACTTGAGAACCCGAGCGGGCCCGCCGGGATTCGCCCACCCTGTGGCACATCCCTCACGATCTTCAGGAGAGCCCCATGTCGCTGACCGAAGTCATCGAAGGCACCCGCAAGGCCGTCGACGCCGATCCGCACAACGCCGCCGTTTCCTTCAGCGTCGACCACACCCTCAAGCCCGGTACCAGGACCGAGGTCGAGGTCAAGGTGCGGGACCACGCCTTCACCGTCGACGAGCCGCCCGCGCTCGGCGGGACGGACCAGGCCGCCAACCCCGTCGAGTACGCGCTCGCCGCGCTCGGGTCGTGCCAGGTCGTCACCTACCAGTTCTGGGCGGCGAAGCGCGGGATCCCCATCGACTCGATCAAGGTCACCGTCGACGGCGACCTCGACCTGCACGGCTTCTTCGGGTTCGCCTTCAACACCCGCCCCGGGTTCGGGGACGTCCGGGTGTCGGTCGAGCTGGAAGGCCCGGCGAGCCGGGAGCGCTACGAAGACCTCAAGCGCGAGGTCGACGAGCACTGCCCGGTGCTCGACCTGTTCCGCAACGAGACGCCGGTGACGACGAAGCTGACCTAGACGAATTCGTGCCGGACGATGGTCTGCTCGCGGCCCGGGCCGACGCCGATCGCCGAGATCCGGGCGCCCGACAGCTCTTCCAGGCGCTCGACGTACGCGCGCGCGTTCGCCGGCAGCTCCTCGAACGTGCGGCACGCCGAGATGTCCTCGAACCAGCCCGGGAGCTCTTCGTAGATCGGGATCGCGTGGTGCACGTCGGTCTGCGTCATCGGCATGTCCTGCGTGCGGAAGCCGTCGACCTCGTAACCCACGCACACCGGCACCTTCTCCAGGCCGGACAACACGTCCAGCTTGGTGAGGAAGTAGTCGGTGATGCCGTTGACGCGGACCGCGTACCGCGCGATCACCGCGTCGAACCAGCCGGTGCGGCGTGAGCGGCCGGTGGTGACGCCGAACTCGCCGCCCTGCTTGCGGAGGTACTCGCCGGACTCGTCGTGCAGCTCGGTCGGGAACGGGCCCGAGCCGACGCGGGTGGTGTAGGCCTTGAGGATGCCGAGCACCGTGGTGATCCGGCCCGGGCCGATGCCCGAACCCGCGCTCGCGCCGCCGGACGTCGGGTTCGACGACGTCACGAACGGGTAGGTGCCGTGGTCGACGTCGAGCAGCGTGCCCTGCGAACCCTCCAGCAGCACGGTTTCGCCGCGCTCGAGGGCCTGGTTGAGCTGCAGCCGCGTGTCGGCGATGCGGTGCGAGAACTTCTCGCCCGCCGCGAGCACCTCGTCGGCGACCTGATCGGCGTCGAGGGCCTTGCGGTTGTAGACCTTCACCAGCACCTGGTTCTTGAACTCCAGCGCCGCTTCGACCTTCTGGCGGAAGATCTTCTCGTCGAGCAGGTCCTGCACGCGGACGCCGACGCGGGCGATCTTGTCCTGGTAGCACGGGCCGATGCCGCGGCCGGTGGTGCCGATCTTGCGGCTGCCGAGGTACCGCTCGGTGACCTTGTCGATGGCCACGTGGTACGGCATGATCAAGTGCGCGTCGGCCGAAATCAGCAGCTTGGACGTGTCCACGTCCCGCGCTTCGAGGCCGGAGAGCTCATCGAGCAGCACACCCGGGTCGACCACCACGCCGTTGCCGATGACGTTGGTCACGCCGGGGGTGAGGATGCCGGACGGGATCAGGTGCAGGGCGAAGTTCTCACCGTTCGGCAGGACGACCGTGTGACCGGCGTTGTTGCCGCCCTGGTACCGGACGACCCACTGGACGCGGTCCCCCATCAGGTCGGTGGCCTTGCCCTTGCCTTCGTCTCCCCATTGGGCACCGATGAGCACGATGGCCGGCATGTGACACTCCAGGTGTTCGACGACTGAGGTTAAGTGTCCCGGACGGACACCGGTGGCGCTGACGAAATGCCGGTGCATGACTTTAACGGAGGACCTGCGGGTGCGCGGAATCGTGGTGGCCTGTGGTGACGGCGCGGCGGGCTTCGAAGAAGTCGACGACGTCGAGTCGATCCGCGTCCCGGGTCGCCCCGGCAAGGCGGAAATCGACCCCTTGCTGGGCGAACACGATCACCTGGTGGTGTCGGGCACGGACGCCGACCTCGCCGCCGTCGTGCTCCGGCTGCTCCGCAAGGACGCGCTCTCCGGCGTGTCGGTCGGGTTCGTCCCCGCGGACCCGGCCTCGTCGGTCGCCGCGCTCTGGGGACTGCCGAAGACACCGCTGCAGGCCCTCGCGCTGGCGCTGCGCGGCGAAGTCGACCCGGTGCCGCTGATCCGCGACGACGTCGGCGGCGTGCTCGTCGGGCGCGGGCTGCTGCGGCTGGTCCGCGGGGTGGCCTACGCCGACGAGCAGGTGGCGCTGCGCGGGCCGGCCGCGTCGATCGAGGTGACGCCGGACCCGGACGGCCCGGGCATGGCGGTCCGCGTGGTGAAGGGCACCCTCTTCAAGCGGCCGGCCACGCTGTACTCGCGGGCCTTCCAGATCGGCTGCATCCCGACCCGGCCGGTGCGCGACGACGTCGTCTTCGAGCGCGCGGTGAACAAGTGGACCTGGTACCGGCACACGGAAGACCTTCGCCTGGTCCGCGGGGCCGTCTGACCTGCTATTTTCACGGTCGGGTGAGCTTGTGGCCACAGTGTGTTCACCGACGGACAGCAACATGTCACCTATACGTGTTGCACTCGCCACTCCCGTGTATCAGGGTTAGCTGTCCCCGCACCTGACACGGAGGCAGCAAAATGCCAACCAGGCGTGCTGTTCGTCATTCGTTCACCATTCTCGCGGCCACCGCCGTGCTCTCCGGGACGCTGGTCAGCGTCGCGGAAGCCACCCCGCCGGGCATCCCCTCGGCGACCACGGCGAAGTCCGAGCTCGCGTCCCTCACGGTCAAGGCCGACGGTTCGCAGACCGGCTACAGCCGGGACAAGTTCCCGCACTGGATCGACCAGGGCAACAGCTGCAACACCCGCGAAGTGGTGCTGAAGCGCGACGGCACGAACGTGGTCACCGGCTCCGACTGCGCGGCGACGTCCGGCAGCTGGTTCAGCCCGTACGACGGCGAGACCTGGACCGCCGCGTCCGATGTGGACATCGACCACGTCGTGCCGCTGGCCGACGCGTGGCGCACCGGCGCGTCGTCGTGGACCACCGCGCAGCGCCAAGCGTACGCGAACGACCTCACCGACCCGCAGCTGATCGCCGTGACGGACAACGTCAACCAGGAGAAGGGCGACAAGTCGCCCGACCAGTGGAAGCCGCCGCTCACGTCGTACTGGTGCACCTACGCGAAGATGTGGGTCGCGGTGAAGTACAAGTTCAAGCTGACGATCAACACCGCGGAGAAGAGCGCGCTGACGGACATGCTCGGCCGCTGCTGATCGCTGTCAAGGGCGAATCCCCGTGGTGCCAGGGAATGGGACCGCGGTTCGCCTGCTGGGACGGCCTCCAGCGCGAGATTAGCGTCGCCGGTTGAAGACGCAACCACTCCCGCTGGAGGCCGTCCGGTGTCCCCATCCCCCCGTGCCCGCACTACCGCGGCCTTGCTCGCCCTTCCCCTGCTGCTGACCGCGTGCTCCGCGGCGGGCACCGAACAAGCCGCGTCCGGCCCGCCGAAACCCGGCGGCACGCTCCGGCTCGGCATCTCGTCCGCGCCCGACTGCATCGACCCGCAGCAGACGTCCACCAACGCCTCGATCAACGTGTCCCGGCAGCTGGCGGACTCGCTCACCGACCAGGACCCGAAGTCCGGCGAGATCAAGCCGTGGCTGGCCGAAAAGTGGGAGAGCACCGCCGATTCGACGGCGTTCACCTTCCACCTGCGCGCCGGCGCGACCTTCTCCGACGGCACCCCGGTCGACGCCGCCGCGGTCAAAACCAGCTTCGACGGCCTCAAGGCGCTGGGTACGAAAGCGCCCCTCGGCTACGGCTACCTCGCCGGGTACAAGGGCACCACCGTCGTCGACCCGCGGACCGCGCGGATCGAGTTTTCCGCGCCCAGCGCCCAGTTCCTGCAGGCCAGTTCGACGGTTTCGCTCGCCGTCCTGGCGCCGGCGGCGTTCAAGAAGACGCCGGAACAGCGCTGCCAGGGCGACGGCCTGATCGCGTCCGGCCCCTTCGTCTTCAAGAGCCTCAAGCAGAACCAGGAGATCGTCCTGGTCAAGCGCACGGGCTACGCCTGGGGCTCGTCGCTGTTCAAGCACCAGGGCGAGGCTTACCTCGACGGGATCGACTACAAGATCGTGCCGGAGCCGGGCGTCCGCACCGGCAGCCTGGCGTCGGGCCAGCTCGACGCGAGCACCGACGTGCAGCCGGTCGACGAGCCGCAGTTCACCGGGAACGGCTTCAGCGAGAACGTCCGGCCGAACCCGGGTGTCGTGTTCAACCTGCACGCCAACACGACCCGCGGGGTGCTCACCGACGAGAAGGTGCGCCAGGCCGTGCTCAAGGGCGTCGACCGCACCGAGGTCGTGAACACCGTGCTGACGCCGAACTACAAGGCCGCCACGAGCATCCTGGGCTCGGCGACGCCGCTGGTCAGCGACCTGTCCGCGCAGCTCGCGTACGACGCGAAGGGCGCGGCGGCGCTCCTCGACGGCGACGGCTGGGTGCCCGGCGCCGACGGGATCCGCACCAAGAACGGGCAGCGGCTGAGCGCGGCCGTGGTGTTCTCGCCCGTGTTCAACCAGAACCGCAGCGTGCTGGAGCTGATCCAGCAGCAGCTGCGCAAGATCGGCTTCGACCTGAAGATCGAGCAGCACACCAACGCCGAGACCACGCAGCTCCAGCTGGCCGGGAACTACGACTTCCTCTGGTACAACGTCACCCGCGCCGACCCGGACATCCTGCGCGGCCAGTTCTCGACGAAGGCGGGCAACCGCAGCAAGCTCACGCCGGGCAACCCGCTCGACGTCGCGCTCGACGCGCAGTCGTCCACTGTGGACAAGACCAAGCGCGAGCCGGCGGCCGAGGAAGCCCAGAAGCTGATCATCGAACACGCCTACGCGGTCCCGGTGTTCGAACTGACCCAGGTGGTCGCGCTGAGCTCGAAGGCGCACGGCGTCGACTTCGAAGCGTCGTCACGGCTGCAGCTGTTCGACGCGTGGCTCTCGTGAGGCGCTACCTGCTCCGCCGCGTCGGGCAGGCGGTGTTCGTGCTGTGGGCGGCGTTCACGCTGTCGTTCCTGATCCTCTACCTGCTGCCGGGCGACGCCGTTTCGGCGAAGCTCGCCGGTGGGGAGGCCGGGGCGTCGATGACGGCGGAGCAGGTCGCCGCGGCCCGCGCGGAGTACGGCCTCGACTCGCCGTTGCCGGTCCAGTACCTGAACCGGCTGGTCTCGGCGCTGCACGGCGACTTCGGGCGCAGCGTCGCGACCGGCGACGACGCGACGCACATGGTCGTCACGGCGTTGCCGCCGACGCTCGCGGTGACCGGGCTGGCGCTCGTGTTCGCGGTGCTGTTCGGCGGGGGCGCGGCGCTCCTCGGCACGTTCACGCGGTTCCGCTGGCTGCGGCAGGCGCTGCTGTCCCTGCCGTCGCTGGCGATCTCGCTGCCGCCGTTCTGGGTCGGGTTGCTGCTGATCCAGTTCTTCTCGTTCCGCCTGCGGCTGCTGCCCGCGCTCGGCACGCAGGGCTTCGCGGCGCTGATCCTGCCGGCGCTCACGCTGGCCCTGCCGACCGGCGCGATCATCGGCCAGGTACTGGCCAAGAGCCTGGCGACGCAACAGGAAGAGCCGTACGCCGAGATCGCGGCGGCCAAGGGCGCGAGCCGCTGGCGCGTCCACTTCGGACACCTGCTGCGCAACGCGGCCGTGCCGACGCTCACCGTCGCCGGGGTCGTCGCGGGCAACCTGGTCGCGGGTTCGGTGATCACCGAGACGGTGTTCTCGCGCGACGGCGTCGGCCGGGTCACCGCGTCCGCCGTCACCGCGCAGGACGTCCCGGTGGTGCAGGCGGTGATCGTGCTGGCCGCGCTGGTGTTCGTGGTGCTCAACCTGATCGTCGACCTGCTCTACCCGCTGCTCGACCCGCGCATCGCCCGGACGCCGGAGGTGGCCCGTGGTTGACCTCGCCCCGGCCCCCAAGCCGCACTTTCACGTGAAAGTGCGGATCCGACCCGGGCTCGTGCTCGCGGTGGCGGTGCTGGCGTTCGTGCTGCTCGCGGCCTTCGTGCCGGGGCTGCTGACCGGCTACGACCCGATCACCGGCGTCCCGGCCGAGCGCTTGCAAGGCCCTTCGCCGCACCACCTGTTCGGCACCGACGAGACCGGCCGGGACGTCTACGCGCGGGTGGTCCACGGCGCGTCGCTCTCGTTGCGGGCCACCGCGATCGCCGTGCTCGTGGCACTGGTCGCGGGCTCGGCGCTCGGCCTGCTGGCCGGGTTCCGCGGCGGCTGGGCGGACACGGTGATCATGCGGGTCGTCGACGTCTTCCTGGCCATCCCGCCGATCCTGCTTTCGCTGGCCCTGGTCACGGCGCTGGGCTTCGGCACGACGAACGTCGCGATCGCCGTCGGCATCGCGAACCTGGCGTCGTTCGCGCGGGTCATGCGCGCGGAGGTGCTGCGCGTGCGCAACGGCGTGTTCGTCGAGGCCGCGCGGGCTTCCGGGGTGCGCTGGACGGGCGTGCTGCTGCGGCACGTCCTGCCGAACGCGGCGGGCCCGGTGCTCGCGCTGGCGACGTTGACGCTCGGCACGGCGGTGCTCGAGGTGTCGGCGCTGAGCTTCCTGGGCTTCGGCGCGACCCCGCCGACGCCGGAGTGGGGCGCGCTGGTCGCGGGCGGCCGCAGCTTCCTGGCCACCGCCTGGTGGATGACGACGTTCCCGGGACTGACGGTGGCGGCGGTGGTCCTCGCCGCGAACCGGCTGTCCCGCGCGCTGGACGGAGGAGACCGATGACCCTGCTGCGGATCTCGGAACTGGCGGTGTCGTACCGGGCGGTCCCGGCCGTTCACGACGTCGGCCTGCACGTCGACGCGGGCGAAGTGGTCGCCGTCGTCGGCGAATCCGGCTCGGGCAAGTCGACGACGGCGCACGCGGCGATCGGCCTGCTGCCCCGCGGCGGCCGCGTCACCGGCGGCTCGATCACCTTCGACGGCCGGGACCTGCTGGCGTTGCCGGAGAAGCGGTGGCGCGGGGTGCGCGGCCGCGAGATCGCACTGGTCCCGCAGGACCCGGCGGTGTCGCTGAACCCGGTGCACCGGGTCGGTGACCAGGTCGCCGAGGTGCTGAAGATCCACGGCCTCGCGGACCGCCGATCGGCTTCGCTGCAGGCGATCGAGCTGCTGGAACGCGCCGGCGTCCCTTCGCCGGAGTTGCGGGCTCGGCAGTACCCGCACCAGCTGTCGGGCGGGTTGCGCCAGCGGGTGCTGATCGCGTCGGCGCTGGCCGGCCGGCCGAAGCTGATCATCGCGGACGAGCCGACGTCGGCGCTGGACGTGACGGTCCAGCGCCGGATCCTCGACCACCTGACGTCGCTGGCCGCGGAGTCCGGGACGGCGATCCTGCTGATCACGCACGACCTGGGCGTCGCGGCCGATCGCGCGTCGCGGATCGTGGTGCTTTCGCAGGGGACGGTCGTCGAGGAGGGCTCTTCGGTCGTCAGCGCGCCGACGCACCCCTATACGCAGCAGCTGATCGCGGCCGCGCCGAGCTTGTCGAGCCCTTCACGCCCACCCGCGCCCGCCGCCGAGCCCCTGGTGTCGGTGCGCGACCTGGCGAAGACGTTCGACGGCGGCATCCGCGCGGTCGACGGCGTTTCGTTCGACATCCCCCGCGGCCAGACCCAGGCGTTGGTGGGCGAGTCGGGCTCTGGCAAGTCGACGACGGCCCGGCTGCTGCTGCGGCTGGAGACCCCCTCGGCGGGCTCGATTTCCTTCGACGGCCAGGACATCACCGCGTTGAGCGGCCCCGAGCTACGCCGGCTGCGGCGGCGGATGCAGATCGTGTACCAGAACCCGTACGCGTCGCTGAACCCGAAGTTCTCGATCGAGGACGTCGTCGCGGAGCCGCTGCGGGCGTTCGGCCTGCCGCGTACCTCGGTGCCGTCGCTGCTCGATCAGGTGGCGTTGCCGGCATCGGTGGCCCGCCGCAAGCCGTCGGAACTGTCGGGAGGACAGCGCCAGCGGGTGGCGATCGCGCGGGCGCTGGCGCTGCGCCCGGACCTGGTGGTGTGCGACGAACCGGTGTCGGCGCTCGATGTTTCGGTGCAGGCCCAGATCCTGGCGTTGCTGGCGGAGCTGCAGTCTTCGCTGGGGTTGTCGTACTTGTTCATCTCGCACGACCTGGCGGTGGTGCGGCAGCTGGCGGACCGGGTGGGCGTCCTGCGCGATGGTGTTTTGGTGGAGCTGGGGCCGGCTTCCCGGGTGCTGGCGGAGCCGGAGGCGGAGTACACGAAGGAACTGCTGGCGGCGATCCCGGGCCGTTCGGTGCAGGGGGTGGGCTGAGACAGGAACCGGTTACCCCACCATCCCGGAATGCCGCGGGTGACTACATCCGCCGCGGGGCCGGCTTCTGCAGCCACGCCGCCTCGTTCGCGATTTTCCGGACCGGCGCGGGGAAGTCGCAGATCACCGGCCAAACCTCGGCTGGGCGGTAGCTCTTCGAAGGCCGGCCGGTCGCCCGCCGGAACCCCTCCGAGGTAGCGAGCTCGCACCCACGAGGGCTTGGCCTCCAGCACCTCGGCTTTGCGTCACCCACGACATCCGGAATTGCGCCGCTCCGCCCATGACCTGGTACTCGTCGGGAGTCATGAACGGCTCGACGACGAACGGATCCCACCGCGAGTCACGCCTCACGAGATGTACGTCTTTCGCGTAGGAGACAAGAAACCGGACAGGATCGACGGTGCGTGTTCCCGCCGCCACCCACCGCGACGTATGGTCTGGACCATGCGGAGGATCGGTGTGGCCTTCGTGGCCTTGGTGCTGATGATTTCGGGTGCGGTGCCGGCTTCGGCCGCCGCCGGGCGCAGGGTTGTCGTCTACTACCAGACCATCTACAACGGCTCGGCCTACGTCTCGCCGCTCACCCTCCGCGGCACCGGGGTCACCGATGTCGTCGTCGGCGCGATCCACCTCGACACCAACAGTGTCGTGCACCTCAACGACGATCCGCCGAACGCCGCCAAGTTCACCCGGATGTGGCAAGACCTCGCCACGCTCCGGAACAGCGGTGTGCACGTGCTCGCGTTCGTCGGCGGGGCCGCCGCGGGGAGCTTCCAGCGGCTCGAGACGCAGTTCGACACCTACTACCCGTTGCTGCGCAACCTGATCCGGACCTACTCGCTCTCCGGCATCGACCTCGACGTCGAAGAGCACATGTCCAACGCCGCCCTCAACAGGCTCATCGACGCCCTGCGCGCCGACTTCGGCAGCTCGTTCCTCGTCACGCTCGCCCCGGTCGCGACCGAGCTCAGCGGCGGGGGCGGCCTCTCCGGGCTGAACTACGACACCCTCTACCGCGAGCGCGGCGCGCAGATCTCCTGGTTCAACGCGCAGTTCTACTGCGGCTGGGGCTCGCTGAGCACCACCACCGGCTACGACAACATCGTCCGCCGCGGGGTCGTGCCGGCGAGCAAGGTCGTCGCCGGGACCGTGACCAACCCCGCCAACTGCAGTGGTTACGTCGCCATGTCGACCCTCCAGTCGACCGTGCGCAGCCTCGTCTCCAAGTACCCCGACTTCGGCGGCGTCGACGGCTGGGAGTACTTCAACTCCCTGCCCGGCGGGACGTCGGCGCCGCAGCAGTGGGTGCAGCAAATCGCTCCCGTCGTCAAGGGCTGACCCAGTACGCTCGGCGCGGTGCGGATCCTCTTCACGTGCCGCCCGGCGTACGGCCACCTGTTCCCCTTGCTGCCGCTCGCGAACGCGGCCGCGAAAGCCGGGCACGACGTCGTCTTCGCCACCGGCGAGGCGTTCGTGCCGAAGGTGCGCGACCTCGGCTTCGAGGTCCACCGCGCCGGCATCGGCATCGGCGAAGCGGAGGCCGAAGCCAAAAAGCGCCACGGCGAGGACGCGGGTTTCCTCGACGTCGGCGTCACGATGTTCGCCGAGCTGCTGCCGCGTTCCCTGCTCGGCGACCTGATGCCGCTGCTGCCCGAACTGCGCCCCGACCTGGTCGTCTACGAGATGAGCGACGTCGGCACCGCGATCGCCGCGCGCCGGGCGGAGATCCCGGCCGTCTCGGTCGTGATCGGGCGGTCCATGCCGCCGGAGGTGCTGGCCGTCGCCGCCGAACGGCTGCGGCCGCTCTGGGGGACGCTGCCCGCGGACGCGCTGCTCGGCGACGCCTGCGTCGACGTCTGGCCCGACCGCGTCCGCGACCCGGGCACCGCCGGCGTGCCGAAGGTGTTCCGGATGCGCCCGACGCCGTACGACCCCGACGTCCCGCTGCCGCCGCTGCCTGCCGACGGCTTCGTCTACCTCACGCTGGGCACGGTCGTCTTCGGCGCGACCGACGTGCTGCGCGGCGCGATCCGCGCGCTGGAGCGCCTCGACGTCGACGTGCTGGTGGCACTGGGCCCCGGCGACCCGGCCGCGCTCGGGCCGCTGCCGGAGCGGGTGCGCGCCACCGGGTTCGTCCCGCAGGCCCAGGTCCTCGAGCACGCCGGCCTGGTCGTCCACCACGGCGGCACCGGCACGGTGCTCGCCTCGCTCGCCGCCGGGCTGCCGCAGCTGGTGCTGCCCCAGGGCGCCGACCAGTTCGCGAACGCCGAAACCCTCGAAGCGCTCGGCGCGGCGAAGGCGCTGGTGGGCGACGCGATCCGGATCCCCGCGCTCGAGACGGCGGCCCGTGCGCTGCTCACCGACCCGAAGCCGCGCGAAATCGCCCGGGGCATCGCGGCCGAGATCGCGGAAATGCCGCCGCCGGAACAGGTTCTCGACGAACTGGTCAGCTGGGCGGGTTGACCAGCGCCAGGATTTCGCGCGCGACGGCGTCGTTCTGGCGGAAGGACAGGGCGTTCGTCCGCGGCCGCGTGAAGGCCGCCGCCGAGCGCGCGCTCGTGTGCGGACCCACGGCGAAGCGGTGCGGGTGGGCCTGTCCGGTGCCGTCGAGCAGGCGGGAATCCGAGACGCGCGTGTGGATCCGGCCGGACGGCAGGCGCGCGCCGGACACCGGGTCCGCCACCGTTTCCTCGGCCAGCTCGCCGCTGTCGCGCAGCTGGCGCAGCAGCCCGTCGGCCGCGCGGGTCACGCTCGGGCCCGGCAGCCGCGCCTCGACGAGCGTCCGGGCCTCGACGGTCCCCGGGAAGCTCGCGCTGGACGCGACGAACGCGTCGCGCTCCGCCGTCACCGCCATCTCCGCGCCGGCGAAGGAGACGATCCCCGCGTCGTGCAGCGCGAGCAGTTCCTCCAGGCGCCGCGGCGGCGGACCGCTGGCGTAGTAGGAGAAGAACCCGTGGAACCAGCCGTCCATATCGGACACCTGCGAGGCCGCGTCCAGCCGTCCTTTTTGGACCAAGGCGGGCAGCTGGCTGTACACCGAGAGCAACGCCGAGAACGCGCCGAGGTCGGCGCTGAACTCCTGGCTCGCGCGGCGCGCCAGGTCGCCCTCGACGTATTCGCGCAGCTCCTTGCCGAACTCCTCGGGCGTGCCGAACACGCGGCCCGCCATCGGGCGGTCGATCCGGTCGAGGTCGAGCCGGTCCGCCTCGGCGGGCACCGCCCGCGCGACGAGGTCGTGCATGCCCGGCGAATCCCAGTCCAGGTCGGCGAAGGTGTCGGCGAACACCACGAAGTCCAGGCGCACGCGGTCCGGGTGGCCGGTGAACAGCTCGGTGTAGTAACCCCAGGCCAGTTCCTTCGCGATCAGCGGCCAGACGTCGGTGCGGAAGTCCAGCGCGCCGGGAGCGCCGGCCAGCGCATCGATGGCGTAGGCGTCGAAGAACCGGGGCAGCCGCGCCGGTTTCCCGCGCGGCCGGTAGCCGATCTTCGCGTGGTAGGGCACCCCGCGCCGCGAGCCGACGTGCAGCACCGGCTCGGCGCCGCTCGGGTGGTAGCGGAGGCCGCCGCAGGCCAGCTCCTCGAACCGGCCGCCGCGGCCCTCGGTGAGCAGCAGCATCAGGTCGACGAACGCGAGCCCGAAACCCCGCACCAGCACCGTTTCCCCGGGTGCGATGGCGGAGTAGTCGACGTCGGCGGTGTAGCCGGCCGGGTAGTAGGCGAGCCCGTGCCGCGCGGCGAACGACACCAGCTCGCGCTCGCGGTCGTCCGGTTCCGCGTCGAGGTGCCCGACGGTGAACACGACGGCGTCCGCCCGCACCGCCGTCCCGTCGGAGAGGCTGACGGTGTACCCGTCCACGCCGACCGCCCGCGCGGCGTGCTCGACGACGTCGACGCCATCGGGCAGGCCCTCGACGACGTGCCGGTAGACCCAGGTCAGGTAGGCGCTCTGCAGGCGCCGGGTGGGGAAGTCGAAGGGGTCCAGCGCGGTCAGCTCGGCGACGACGTCGGGCGGGACCTCGGCGTCGAGGCCGCCGTCACGGACCTTGCGCGCCCAGTCGAGCAACGTCGGACCCGGGCGGACCGGGCCGGACATCTTCACCGACTCGTCGGTGTACATCGTGACGTCTTCGGGCATGGAGTTCATCCGCAGCAGCGGTGACTGGTCGTAGCGCCACACCCGGCCGGGGCCGGGCGGGAAGGGGTCGATCAGGTGCACCTCGAGCCGGCGGCCGCCCAGCAGTTCCGCGGCGTTGGCACCGAGCCGTTCGAGGACGCCGACCCCGCGGGGTCCGGCGCCGACGACGGCGAGGGTGAACGGCGGGGAATCGGCCACGAAACCGAAGCTACGCCGGGGTTGTCGCGGGGAAGTGCCTTCCCACAGAGCGGAACCGACCCGCGTGCTCCCGCGCCGGTCGCTGCCCGTCGTGTTCGACCGGCGCGGCAGCCGGGGTCCCGGCAAAGCCGGATCGGCGCGGTCGGCTCGTCCCGGCCCCGGTGCGCCGTTCCACCCTGCGGACGTCGTTGCCGCTCCCGGTGCGCCGGGCGTAGCCGTTGCAGTAGCTACGGGAGAGAAGGTGACGGCATGCCGGTGGAATTCCTGGGCATCGGGGGCACGCACGACGGGTCCGAAACGCACGCCCGCACGGGCGGGGTGTTCGACAAGGAGTACACGCTGCGCCTGGCCCGCGCGCACGAAGACTTCGGCTGGGACCGGGTGCTCTTCGCCTACGGCTCCGGCTCGCCGGACCCCGCGCAGGCGGCCGCGTACGTCGCCACGAAGCTCGACAAGCTGCAGATCCTGCTCGCCCACCGCGCCAACGTCTCGTACCCGACGTTCGCGGCGAAGACGTTCGCGACGCTCGACCGGATCTCCGACGGCCGCCTCACGGTCCACTTCATCACCGGCGGCAACGACCACGAGCAGCAGCGCGAAGGCGACTACCTCAGCAAGGACGACCGCTACGGGCGCACCCGCGAGGCGATCCAGATCATCAAGCGGGCCTGGACGTCCGACGAACCCTTCGACTTCGACGGGCGCTACTACCGCTTCGCGGACTACGTCAGCGACGTGAAGCCGGTCCAGCAGCCCCGGCCCGGTGTGTCGTTCGGCGGGTCGTCGCCGGCCGCGTACGCCGCCGGGGGCGCCGAAGCGGACATCTACTGCCTCTGGGGAGAGCCGCTGGCCCAGACCGCGCAGCAGATCGAGGCGGTCGCGGCCGCCGCCCGGACCGCCGGCCGCACCGACGTGCCGCGGATCCAGGTCGCGTTCCGGCCGATCATCGCACCGACCGAGGAGCTGGCCTGGGAAAAGGCGTACGCGACGGTGGGCGCGATCAAGGACCGCACTAAGGGCGGCCAGCCGCTGACCCGCCGCCACAAGCTCACCGAGCCGGAGAACACGGGCTCGCAGCGCCTGCTGGAGATCGCGGCGAACGGCGAGCGCTTCGACCGTGCGCTGTGGACCCCGACGGCGGCCGCGACCGGCGGCGCGGGCAATTCGAACGCGCTGGTCGGCACGCCGGAGACGGTCGCGCAGGCGTTGCTCGACTACTACGACCTCGGCGTGGAGATCCTGTCGGCGCGGGGCTACGACATGCTCGGCGACACGATCGACTTCGGGCGGTACGTGATCCCGATCGTCCGGGAAGAGGTCGCGAAGCGGGATGCCGCGCGGGCGGCGATCGCGGCCGGCCGGCCGGTGGCGGACGCCCTCACGATCGACGGCTGAGCACAGTTCCCCCCAGGTAGCCACCTCGCGAACGCGAGGTGGCTACTTTTGCCTCTGGTCCTCCGGCCATCGGGTACGGAATGATCCATTGGTGACTCCTGAGCCACCGGTCAGACACTGCGGGCTATCGTCTGACCCGTTCGGGAAAGCTCCGTGACACCTTGGATACCAGCGAAAGAACCTAGAGATTTACCAACAGTCACGGGACACTGACTGGGGTAACTCACGTACCGTGACTGCCCCATGACCGACTGGTCGTCTCGTCACCGGCGGTCGTGGGACTGACGCGGTCTGCACAAGAGGTCGGGAGAAAACGCATGGCAGCACCGCCGGATCGAGTCACGTTCCGCGAGGTGTTCGGGATCGCCGAGTTCCGGGCGCTGTGGTTCGGGGAACTGCTGTCGATCGCCGGCGACCAGCTGGCCAGGGTCGCGCTGTCCATCCTCGTCTTCACCGGCACCAACTCCGCGACCCTGACCGGCCTGACGTACGCCCTGACCTACGCCCCGTCGCTGTTCGGCGGCATCTTCCTGACCGGCTTCGCCGACCGCTTCCCCCGCCGCACCGTGATGGTGGTCGTCGACCTGCTGCGGGCCGGGCTGATCCTGCTCGTCGCGCTGCCCGGCATGCCGTTCTGGCTGATGTGCGTGCTGGTCGGCGGCGTCTCCCTGGTCAACCCGCCGTTCAAGGCGTCCCAGCTGGCACTGCTGCCGCAGGTGCTCACCGGCGACCGGTTCGTCGTCGGCATGGGCATCCGCAGCATGACCGTGCAGAGCGCGCAGCTGCTCGGCTTCGCCGGCGGTGGCGCGCTGCTGATCGCCCTCGACCCGCACGTCGCCCTCGCCATCGACGCCGCCACCTTCCTGCTCTCGGCCGCCTTCGTCCGCTTCGGCCTCCAGGCCCGGCCGGCCGCGGCGAGCGGCGAGCAGCGCAAGTCCTTCTTCGCGACGCTCGGCGGTGGTGGCCGGACGGCGTTCGCCAGCTCGTCGCTGCGGACGCTCGTGCTCTTCACCTGGCTGATGGGGCTGCTGCCGGTCTACGAGGGGATCGCGGCGCCGTACGTCTCGGCGGCCGGCGGCGGGCCCGAAGCGATCGGCCTGCTGCTGGCCGCCGACCCGATCGGCAGCGTCATCGCGACCTTCGCCTACACCCGCTGGGTGCCCGCGCGGCTGCGGCCGCGGCTGATCGGCCCGCTGGCGGCGCTGTGCGCGGTCCCGCTCGTGCTCTGCTTCCTGAACCCCGGCCCGGTGGCCTCGATCGTCCTGTTCATCGTGTCCGGCGGGTTCGGCACGGTCTGCCTGCTGCAGGCGACCGCGTCGCTGACCCTGGCCGTGCCCGACGAGCAGCGCGCGCAGGTGATGGGCCTGTCCAACACCGGCCTGACCACGATGATGGGCGTCAGCCCGCTCATCGGCGGCGTGCTGGCGGATCAGCTGACCCCGCACGGCACGGTCGGCATCTTCGGCGTCGTGGGCGTGGTGCTCACCGTGGCGCTGGCGGTGCTGTGGGCCCGATCGTTATCGAGCGAGCCGGGACGCTGGCACGACAAAGAAGCCGCACGCGCCGAACATGCATGACATGCCCCGCGCGTGGGCCCGACCTGCGCGACCTTGCGGTGCGCTGTGCGGTCACTGTTCTTTGCCGCGCATCGCTGGCCACCTCTCGTTCCGGTGTCACAGAAAAAGTACACACCGAAAGCCCTTGTGGACAGCGGGCGAACGGTCTGAAACTGTCCGTGAGTACTTTGTCACCGTACATTCACGCAAGGGTCTGGGGGAAAAATGGTCACATCGGGGGAACAGCGCGGCCAAGACTTGATTTCTCGCGCGCGGGGCTGGGCACTGTGGACACGCCCCCGCGACTGGATCATCGCGACGCTGACCGCCATCGCGGTCATGCTGAGCTGGACGGCCGTTTCGCTGTTGACCGTGCCGGTCACCGTCGCCCAGCTGGGCACGTTTCTGCTGCTCACCGCCCTGGCGGTGGCGCAGACGGAGGTCAGCAGGCGGCTCGAGCGGCAGCGCCGCATCCTCAGCAACGGGCCCTACATCTCGATGACTTCGGTGTGGTTGCTGCCCGCCGGCCTGCTGCTGCCGGCCCAGCTGATCGCCGCCCTTGGTGTCGTTCTGTACGTGTACTTGGCCTTCCGGAGTTGGTCCGGCACCCGTCCGGGTGAATTTCACCGGGTGGCCGCGAACGCGACCACGATGATCCTCTCGGCCTTCTCCGCGGGTGTCGTCGGTCACATGACGATCGGCAGCGGCGTCGCGACCGTGACGCTGGCCGCCCTGGCCTTCTTCACCGTGAACACCGCGCTGACCGGGCTCGGCCTCTACCTGGCCGACCCGGAGAGCGCGACACCGGTGTCCTGCCTGGGGAACATGGACGACAACCTGCTCGAACTGTCCACCTTGTGCGTCGGCGCGCTGCTGGTGATGGTGCTCAACGAGGAGCCGCTGCTGTCGGTGCTGGTCATCCTGCCGCTCTACGTGCTGCAGCGGTCGGTGCTGATCAAGCGGCTCGAGGAGCTCGCCACGACCGACCAGAAGACGCAGCTGCTCAACGCCACCACCTGGCAGGACGGCGCGCAGCGCGAGATCTCGCGCGCGGAGCGGGAAAACGGCAGCTTCGGCGCGATGATGATCGACCTCGACCACTTCAAGCGGATCAACGACACCTACGGGCACCTCGCGGGGGACGACGTGCTCAAGGCGGTGGCCGCGGTGGTCAAGCAGGAGACGAGGGCGCACGACCTGGTCGGGCGCTTCGGCGGCGAGGAGTTCGTCGCGCTGCTGCCGTCGACGTCCAAAGAGGACGCGATCGTGACGGCCGAGCGGATCCGGCAACGGGTCAGCGAGCTGATCATCAGCACCAAGACCAACGAGGGCGCCGCCGTCGACATCGAGCGGCAGACGGCGTCCATCGGCGTCGCCGCGTACCCGCTGGACGGGTCGTCGATCGAGGAAGTGATGTCGTCCGCGGACGCGGCCGTCTACGCGGCCAAGCACGGCGGGCGGAACCGGGTGGTCGGCTCCGTCTCGCTCCCGGAGATGGCCGTCGCTTAGCTGCCCCCCGGGTCAGCGCAGCCGGTCGATGACGTCGCTCGCCTTGGTCTGGAGGCGGGCGACGCCGCCGACGGTGAACTCGGTCAGCAAGTCGATCAAGGCCTCCTGGTCGGGCGGCTCGCCGTCCCAGGTGGCCTGGACCAGTGACTCGGTCATCGCGAAGAAGAGCGTGACGAGCGCGCGGTCCGCGCGGCCGGAGTCGATGCCGTGCGCGGCCCACCGCTTGCGGCTGGCTTCGGCGTAGACGACGGCCAGCCGCTCCCTCAACCGGGTGAGAGCGGGGTCGCCCGCGCGCTCGGCCGCGCGGAGCACGCCGTAGCCCTCGGGGTGGTCGGCGACGAAGGTGACCATGTTGGCGTAGTTGGCCCGCGCCCAGGCCCGCAGACCGGGCTGCTCGTCGGCCACCGAAGGGCCCGCGATGGCGGCGAAGGCGCTTTCCTCGGTAGCGGCCACGACCTCGGCGAACAGGGTCGCGCGGTCGCCGAACTGCTCGTAGACGGCCTGCCGCGAGACGCCGGCTTCGCGCGCGATCTGCTCGATCGTCGCGCCCTGCATCCCGTGCTGCGCGACGACCCTCGCGGTCGCGCCCAGCACGCGGGCGCGCTGCTCCCCGACCGGGAGCTTGCGCGGCCGCCCGCGCGGAGCGGGGCTTGACATGGTGGTCCACCTCACGTGATTCTTTTTCCGACACCTCTGTCTGAAAAGGTGTTCCCCGCGCACTCGTCTGCTCAACGAGGAGCAAGCATGCGTATCTTCCCCCGTCGCGCCCGCTTCGCGGCCGTCGCCACGGTTTCCGTGCTGGCGTTGACGACGCTCGGCCCGCCGCAGGCCTCCGCCGCGTCCTTCTACGACCCGCCGTCACCGCTTCCCGCGGGCAGCAACGGCGACGTCATCCGGCACGAGGCGTCGACGTTCTACATCGACCCGATCAAGCTGATCAAGGCCGACGCGGCCGTGCAGCGGATCATGTACCGCAGCACCGACACCCACGGCTCGCCGATCGCCGTCACCGGCACGGTGCTGACGCCGCGGTCGGCGTGGCACGGCGCCGGCGCGCGCCCGATCGTCTCCTACGCCGTCGGCACGCAGGGCGAGGGCGACGACTGCGCGCCCTCGAAAGCGCTTGCCGCCGGCTTCGAGTACGAAGGCCCGTTCATCGCCGGGCTCCTGACGCGCGGCTACGGCGTCGTCGTCACCGACTACGAAGGGCTCGGCACGCCGGGCGACCACACGTACGTCAACCGCGCTTCGGAGGGGCACGCGGTGCTCGACGCGGTCCGCGCGGCGCAGCGGCTGCCGGAGGCGGGCCTCCCGGACGACGGGCCGGTCGCGATCGCGGGTTACTCCCAGGGCGGCGGCGCGTCGGCCGCGGCGGCGGAGCTCCAGCCGAGCTACGCGCCCGAGCTGAAGCTGAAGGGCGCGTACGCGGGCGCGGTGCCGGCGGACCTGGCTTCGGTGGCGAAGAACCTCGACGGCCACTACGCGGTCGGCTTCCTCGGCTTCGCGCTGGTGAGCATGAACTACGCGTACCCGGAGCTGAACATCCCGGCGCTGCTCAACGCGCGCGGCAAGCAGCTGTTCGAGCAGGTCCGGACCGAGTGCACCGTGGAGGCGATCGCGGCGCACGCGTTCACGCAGTCCTCGACGCTGACCACCGACGGCCGCTCGCTGACCGCGTACCTCGGCGAGGAGCCGTACGCGTCACGGGTGGCGGAGCAGAAGATCGGGACGCTGAAGCCGGCGGCGCCGGTGCTGATCGTCCACAGCGCGCTCGACGACATCGTGCCCTACGCGCAGGACCGCGACCTGGGGCGGACGTGGTGCGGCAAGGGCGTGAAGGTGCAGTTCAGCACCTCGCTGGTGCCCACGCACGTGCTCACGGCGGTGCGGGCGTTCCCGGAGGCGTTCGCGTGGCTCGAAGGCCGCTTCGCCGGCCTCCCGGCCCTCTCCAACTGCGGCCTGTTCTGAGGTCTGCCGCGGCTCTCGTGAGTGTTCAGGGCGGCCGGAACCGCCCTGAACACTCACGAGGCGTCACTTCAGGCCGGTGGCCTCGGAAGCGGCGGGGTCGGAGTCGGCGAGGAACGTGCGGCAGCGGTCGTACTCCTCGGTCTCGCCGATCTTGCCCGCGGCCTTGCCCAGCACGGCGAGGGCGCGCAGGAAGCCCTGGTTGGGGCGGTGCGCCCACGGCACCGGGCCGAAGCCCTTCCAGCCCGCGCGGCGCAGCTGGTCAAGACCGCGGTGGTAGCCGGTGCGGGCGTACGCGTACGCGGCGACGGTCTCGCCCGCGTCGAAGGCCTTCTCGGCCAGCGACGCCCACGCCTCGCTGTAGTCGGGGTGTTCGGCCGCGACGGTGGCCGGGTCGCTCCCGGCGTCGAGCGCGGCCTGGGCGGCGGTGTGCTCGGGCAGCAGCGTCGGCTCGGGGCCGAGCAGGTTGTGCGTCATGCCGCCCATTCTGCCCTCAGAAGAGGAGCGCCCCGAGCACCCCGCCACCGGCCAGCACCAGCGCGCCGATCAGGACGGCGGCCACAACTCGTTTCGGCATCATGGCGGCACACCATGCCAACCGGCGCGCGCCGGAGGCAAATCCACCACCCCTACGGGTGAACCCCGGTTTTTGGCGGTCTTAGCCCGCTCGTGACCATGACCGGCCATGATGTCCGGCATGGCCAAGGCAGTCGACGTCCCCGTGGACGTGATCCCGCGCAGCCCCGTCGGCAAGACGCGGCTGTTCTTCACGCGGCACTGGCACCGCGGCGCCCCCGGGCAGCCGACGCCGGACTGGGTGCTCCGGTTCTGCTACGGGATGTGGCTGGCGGCGTTCGCGTTCAAGCTGGTCGGCTCGTCGTGGGACATGTCGTGGCACTTCATGTGGCTGCGCGACGACCTGGCGCCCCCGCACCTGATCAACACCGTGGGCACGGTGATCATCGTGGTGCTGGTGGCGATCCACAGCTACACGGGCCTGGGCGCCGATCGCCGCTCCCTGCGCCTGATGCAGATCGGCCTGCTGGTGTTCCTGGTGGCGGCACCGCTGGACGTCATCAACCACCGCGTCAACGGCCTGGACCTGACGGCGTGGAGTCCGTCACACATGATGCTGTACCTGGGCACGGGCATCATGCAGGCGGGCGTGCTGCTGGGCTGGCTCCGAGCCGCGCCCCCGGGAAGGTTCCGGACGGGCGTGCTGCTGGCGCTGTGGGCGTTCTTCCTGGAGAACACGTTCTTCCCGAACGGCCAGCAGGAGTACGGCATCCTGGGCCTGCGCGCGTGGGAGCGCGGCACCCCGGAGGCCGAGCCTTCGCTGCTCTCGTTCGCGGCCAACCAGATCGGCCACCCGGTCGACCGGACGGCGATCCTGCACTTCACGATGCCGATCCCGGAGTGGGTGTACCCGCTGTGGGGCATCGGCGTGATGGCGCTGATCCTGGCCCTGGCGCGCCGGACGTTGGGCTTCCGCTGGGCGGCGACTTCGGTGGCTCTCGCTTACGTCGCGTACCGGTCGGTGATGTGGCCACTGCTGCTGGGAATGGGCTTCCCGGTGTCGACAGTGCCGTTCTACCTGCTGTTCGTCGGGCTGGCGGTGGACCTGGCGTTCACGATGGGCGCGGGTGTCCTGCAGGCCGGCGCGGGGGCGCTGCTGGTGACGGCGTTCGGGTACGGGGCGCTGTGGGTGCAGTCACAGTTCCGGCCGTGGGTACTGGGCGACGCGCACACGGAGTCGGCCCCACCACTGGCGTACTGGACGGCGGCGGTGGTGCTGGCGGGGGTGTTCGTGCTGTGGGCAGCGGCGGGCCCGGCTTCGCGGCGGTGGTCCGCAAAGCGGGTAACGGTGTAGCACGCGGTGCTACACTTGGCTGGTGAACGTCATCAGCCAGCGCGAATTCCGGAACAACTCCGCCGCGATCATGGACGCGGTCGAAGCCGGCGAGACGTATCACGTCACCCGCAACGGCGTGGAGATCGCCGAACTGCGGCCGGTGTCCCGCCGGCAGCGGTTCACCGCGGCAGAGCTGGTCGAACGGCACAAGCGGCTGCCCAAGGTCGACGCGGCCGAACTGCGGCGTGATGCCGACGAGTTCTTCGGCGACGATCGCATCAGCGCCGACGACAACCCGTGGGAGCGCGCGCGTGGCTGACCGGCACGCCACCGGCGTCCTCGACACCTGCACCTACATCGAGCTCGGCAGCCTGGACCCGGCGGTGCTCCCGGACTTCCCGGAGATCACCGCGGTGACCATGGCCGAACTCCACCAGGGCGTCGTCATGACCGCGGACCCGGCCGCGAAGGCCATGCGGAACGAGCAACTGGGCGCGGCCATCGTCGAATTCACCCCGCTGCCGTTCGACGGTGAAGCCGCCGCGCGATACGGCACGCTGGTCGCGCTGACCATCGCCGCGGGCCGGTCACCACGACCGCGCCGGCTGGATCTGATGATCGCCGCTATCGCGTCCGTCCACGGCCTTCCGCTGTACACCCGCAACGCGAAAGACTTCAAAGGCCTCGAAAACCTGCTCGAAGTCGTCGAGGTCTGAACACGACGAAGGGGCGGCACTTTCCCTATGAAAGTGCCGCCCCTTCGCGCGAAACGACTTACTTGAGCTTCGTGCCTGCCGAGCCCAGGGCCTGGCAAGCCTCCACCACGCGCTGCGCCATCCCGGCCTCGGCGGCCTTCAGGTACGAGCGCGGGTCGTAGACCTTCTTGTTGCCGACCTCGCCGTCGATCTTCAGGACACCGTCGTAGTTCTTGAAGAAGTGGTCCACGATCGGGCGGGTGAACGCGTACTGGGTGTCGGTGTCGACGTTCATCTTCACCACGCCGTAGGACAC